>URWZ01000007.1 GCA_900551625.1 uncultured Collinsella sp. | reverse complement strand
TGACACCGCCCCAGGCGTCGGCGTACTCCACGTCCTCCAGCGTCAGCTTATCGATTCCCTCGGTATAGACGGTGTTGGGGTAAACATGGCGGCCAAAGGCCAAGGACGCCAAGATGCAGATTTTCCGGCAGGCATCGTGGCCCTCCACGTCGGCGGAGGGGTCCCGCTCGGCGTAGCCCAGCTGCTGGGCCAGCTTCAAAGCGTCGTCAAAGGCCATGCCCTCCCGAATCATCTTGGTGAGGATGAAGTTGGTGGTACCGTTGAGAATACCGGCGATGGTCAGGATCTTGTTGCCCACCAGGTCGTGCTCAAGCGTGCTCACGATGGGGATGCCGCCGCCGCAGCTGGCCTCGCACTTAATCTGCACGCCGCACGCGCGTGCCTTCTCGGCAAGCGTCTCGACGTGACGGCCCAGTAGGGCTTTGTTGGCAGAGACGACGTGCTTGCCGTGCTCAAAGGCAGTGGTGAAGATCTCGGTTGCGGGATGCTCACCGCCGATCAGCTCGACGACGATGTCGACGGCGGGGTCGGTGACGACGTCGTGCCAGTCGCTCGTAAAGGCCTCGCGCTCAATACCGGCAGCTTCGGCCTGCTCCCAGGCAAGCGCGCAGGCGCGGGTCAGCTTAAGGTCGATGCCGTAGGCGGCCAGGTACTCATCGTGGTGGCTCTTGATCAGACGGGTCACGCCGCCGCCGACGGTTCCAAGACCGATCAGACCGACGTTCACGGTGCGCAGGGGTTCGCTCATAGATAGCTCCTTCGTGCATCTTATGGATGGATTAACCGCTTAAAGGTTGAGTGCATTCTAGCGTGAACCGAGGGCGCATGCTCGCCAGGCAACAGGAGTCGCACAAAACGGCACCCCCGAAACGCTGCGGAAACATTGGAAACATGCTCGCTACAAACGGAACTCCGTAACAAACTGTCAACGTTTGCACCATAAGGTTTGCCCTGTACCGCAAGACGGCCGCACCGCGGCCAGCGAAAAGGGGGACACCATGTTTAGCATCAACAACGTACTTAACCGCAGGAGTTTCTTGGCTGGCGCCGCGGCGCTCGGTGGCACCGCGGCGCTCGCTGGTTGCTCGTCGGGTGGCTCGGACGGCGGCTCCGCCGATGACGGCAAGACCTTCAAGATCGGTGTCATCGGCCCTCTGACCGGCGCCGCGGCAACCTATGGCGTTTCGGCCGAGAAGGGTGCCAAGCTCGCCGCCAAGGATTTCTCGACCAAGGACCTCAAACTCTCGCTTAAGTCCGAGGATGACGTCGCTGACGGCGAGAAGGCTATCAACGCCTTCAATACCCTGTGTGACTGGGGCATGCAGGCGCTCGTCGGTCCGGTCACCACCGGTGCTGCCGTCGCTGTCTCGGGCGAGATTGCCGACGACATGCTCATGGTCACGCCCTCGGCCTCGTCTCTCGACGTCACCAAGGATAAGACCACGGTCTTTCAGGTTTGCTTCACCGATCCCACCATGGGCGCCAGCGCCGCGAAGTTCTTGGCCGAGAAGTACGCGGACGCCAAGATCGCCCTGTTCTACAACTCCGGCGATACGTACAGCTCGGGTGTTGCCGATGCCTTTGCCGAGCAGGCCAAGGAGTCCAAACTTGATATCGTCGATACCGAGACCTTTAAGGACGATTCCTCCACGAGCTTTACCAACCAGCTCACCAAGGCCAAGGAGGCCGGCGCCACGCTCATCTTTGCGCCGATCTACTACACGCCGGCGTCCGTTTTGCTCAAGAACGCCAAGGACATGGGCTACGACATGACGCTCATGGGTACCGACGGCATGGACGGCCTGCTCTCTGTGGAAGGCTTCGATACCTCTCTTGCCGAGGGCGTGCTGCTTATGACCCCGTTCTCTGCCGACGACGAGAAGAATGCCGACTTCGTCAAGGCATATAAGGACGCCTACGACGAGACGCCTAACCAGTTTGCCGCCGACGCCTACGATTGCGTCCACGCCATCGTCGAGGCCATCGACAAGGCAGACATCGACATTACGGCCGACGGCGCCGACATTGCCGGCGACCTTGCCAAGGCCATGCGCAAGATCAAGATCGACGGCCTGACCGGCGAGCTAACGTGGAATGACGAAGGTCAGGTCGAAAAGCCTGCTACGGCCTATGTGATTCAGGACGGCAAGTACATCGCCGCCTAAGTGCGCATAAAGCGCGACCGGTGAGGCCGTTTTATTCAGGGCAGGGACGCCTGTAACAGAACGGAAACATTACTTTCACACAATAAAGTGGCATTACTGCATAAAGTAATAGAAATACGCAGAACTATGGATAAATGAACAAATCCAAAGAAAAGTTGAAATAATCGCCACTTTCCTTAACTAAAGCGTCTAGTATTTTGCGAACGCCGAACACGGCGAAGGATGGCCTGTCGGGTAACCGAAACCCGACGAGATTTGAGAGGAGAGCCGCATGTCGAGCCTCACCGGTAAGTCATTGAACCCTGTTATGAATCGCAGGAGCGTTATCGCGAGCGCAGCAGGTCTGGGGGCGATGTCCATTCTAGCTGGCTGCTCCTCCAACGGCGGCGACAGCGGTTCCGCGTCGGGCGACGCTTCGTTTAAGATCGGCACCATCGGCCCGCTGACCGGCGCCAACGCGTCCTACGGCAAGTCCGTTACACAGGCTGTCGAGCTTGGCTGCAAGGATTTCTCGACTAAGGAGCTGCCGCTTGTCAGCAAGGCCGAGGACGACCAGGCCGATGGCGAGAAGGCCGTCAACGCCTTCAACACCCTGCTCGACTGGGGCATGCAGGCCCTCGTCGGTCCGACCACCACGGGTGCGTCGGTCGCCGTTGCCGCAGAGTGCGGTAACGACCCCGAGACGTTCATGATCACCCCGTCCGCGTCTTCCGAGGACGTTACCAAGGGCAAGGATTGCGTCTTCCAGGTTTGCTTTACCGACCCCAACCAGGGTGTCAACGCTGCCAAGTTCCTGGCCCAGAAGTATCCGGACGAGAAGTTCGTGCTGTTCTATAACTCCGGCGACGCCTATTCTTCGGGCATCGCAGATTCCTTTAAGGCCCAGGCCGCTAAGTCCAAGCTCGAGATTGTCGACGAGGAGACCTTTAAGGACGACTCCGCCACGAGCTTTACCAACCAGCTGACCAAGGCCAAGCAGGCAGGCGCCACCATGATCTTTGCGCCGATCTACTACACGCCGGCGTCCGTCCTGCTCAAGAACGCCAAGGACATGGGCTACGACGTCAAGATGATGGGCTGCGACGGCATGGACGGCATCCTGGGCGTTGAGGGCTTCGACACCTCTCTTGCCGAGGGTCTGCTGCTCATGACCCCGTTCTCCGCCGACGACGAGAAGAACGCCGACTTCGTCAACGCTTACAAAGATAAGTACGGCGATACCCCCGACCAGTTTGCCGCCGACGCCTACGACGGCGTGCATGCGGTGGTCGAGGCTCTCAAGGAGGCCGGCCTGGGTGTCGACGCCGATCCCACCGAGGTTGCCGAGAAGCTTCCCGAGGCTATGCGCAACATTACTGTTGACGGTCTGACTGGCAAGCTCTCCTGGAACGACAAGGGCCAGGTCCAGAAGGACCCGACGGCGTACGTCATTACCGACGGCAAGTACGTACAGGCCTAATAGGCCGCCTTACATAGAGCGGTTTTGATCCCAAGCAGGGGAGGTTTTGGCCTTCCCTGCTTGCTTGGTATCTAGGGACGATGTAACGTCCCTGTTTCATACATCAACTGGAAACCTATTCGAAAGGGGGATGTGGAACATGACGGTCTTTATCCAATACCTGGTCAACGGCCTGTCCATGGGCAGCGTCTACGCCATCATCGCGTTGGGCTACACCATGGTCTACGGCATCGCCAAGATGCTCAACTTCGCTCACGGCGACGTCATCATGGTCGGTGCCTATGTCTCGTTCTGTGCCACGTCGTATCTCGGCCTCCCGGGCTGGGCATCTGTAGTTCTCTCTTGTGTGGTCTGCACGGTTCTTGGTGTTCTCATCGAGGGTCTGGCCTATAAGCCGCTGCGCCAAGCAGGCCCTCTGGCCGTTCTGATCACGGCCATCGGCGTGTCTTACTTCCTGCAGAACGCCGCGCAGCTTCTGTGGGGCGCCACGCCCAAGAACTTCACTTCGCTCGTCACCTTCCAGGTGCCGGAGTTCTTGGCCAAGTTCAACGTAAGCGCCGTCTCGCTCGTCACCATCGTCGCCTGCCTGGTTATCATGGCCGGCCTGATGTTCTTTACAGGTAAGACCAAGATGGGCAAAGCCATGCGCGCCGTGTCCGAGGACAAAGCCGCCGCTCAGCTCATGGGCATCAACGTCAACCGCACCATCTCGATGACGTTTGCCATCGGCTCCGCCCTTGCCGCCATCGCCGGCGTGCTGCTGTGCTCTTACTCGCCGGTGCTGCAGCCCACGACGGGTGCCATGCCTGGCATCAAGGCCTTCGACGCCGCCGTCTTCGGTGGCATCGGCTCCATCCCCGGCGCCTTTGTCGGCGGCATTCTCATCGGCATCATCGAAGCGATGGCGCAGGCCTACATTTCCACGAGCCTTGCCAACTCCATCGTCTTTGGTGTTCTGATCATCGTCCTGCTCGTCAAGCCTGCCGGCCTCTTGGGCAAGTACGTCCCCGAGAAGGTGTAGGTGAGCGCTATGAAGTTTCTTAAAGACAAGCAGACGCGTCACGACTTTGTCACGTACGCCATGTGCATCGTGGCATTCGCCATCGTGTTCTTTATGCAGTCCAACCACATGATTCCGCGCATGATCGCCGGTCAGCTGGTTCCCATCACGGCCTATATCGTCATGGCCATCTCCCTTAACCTCGTCGTCGGCATCGCGGGCGACTTGTCGCTGGGACACGCGGGCTTTATGAGCGTCGGCGCCTATACGGGAATCGTCACGGCCGTCGCGCTGGAGAGCGCCGTTCCGTCCGACCCGATGCGCCTGATCATCAGCATTGTGATCGGCGCAATCGCCGCTGCCATCTTGGGCTTCTTGATTGGTATCCCGGTCCTGCGCCTGAGCGGCGACTATCTGGCCATCGTGACCCTGGCTTTTGGCGAGATCATCAAGGAGATCGTCACCTGCCTCATTGTGGGCGTCGACTCCCGCGGCCTGCACGTGATCTTTAACATCACGGGCAACTCTACGATCGACGACCTGCACCTGCTCGAGGACGGCACCGCCATCATCAAGGGAGCCCAGGGCGCCTCGGGCGTGTCGACGTACTCGACCTTCCTCGCCGGTGCCATCCTGGTCATGGTCGCGCTCGTGATTGTACTCAACCTGGTTCGCAGCCGTACCGGCCGTGCCATTATGGCCGTGCGCGATAACAAGATTGCAGCCGAGTCCGTAGGCATCTCCGTCACCGAGTACCGCATGATCGCCTTCGTGGTTTCCGCTGCCCTCGCCGGTGCTGCCGGAGCCCTCTTCGGCGGTAACTTCTCGCAGCTCTCCGCCACCAAGTTCGACTTCAACACGTCCATTCTCATCCTGGTGTTCGTGGTCCTGGGCGGTCTGGGCAATATGCGCGGCTCCGTCATCGCGGCGGCGCTGCTCACGGTGCTTCCCGAGCTGCTCCGTCAGTTCTCGGACTACCGCATGCTCATCTATGCCATCGTGCTGATCCTGGTCATGATTTTTACCAACAACCCGCAGCTCAAGGCGTTCTTCGGTCGCGTCAAGGACCGCTTTGCTTCCAAGAAGGAGGTGGCAGCCGATGCCCAGTAAATTTGAGTTCAAGAAGGGCAAGATGGTCCCGTATCCTTCTGGCGCCATCGTTCCCGACCGCGACCTGGGCGAGCGCCCTGCACTCGAGTGCATCCACCTGGGCATTGAGTTCGGTGGCCTTAAGGCAGTCGACGACTTTAGCCTGACTATCGGCAAGACCGAGATCGCCGGTCTGATCGGCCCCAACGGTGCCGGTAAGACCACGGTCTTCAACCTGCTCACCAAGGTGTACCAGCCCACGCACGGCACCATCCTGCTCGACGGCGAGGACACTTCGGGCAAGTCGGTCTACCAGGTCAACCGCATGGGTATTGCCCGTACCTTCCAGAACATTCGCCTATTCAACACCATGACGGTGGAGGATAACGTCAAGGTCGGCCTGCATAACCAGGAGCGTTACTCCGGCTTTGAGGGCGTGCTGCGCCTGCCGACGTATTGGAAGCACGAGAAGGCTGCTCACGAGCGCGCCATGGAGCTGCTGTCCATCTTTGATATGGAGCATCTGGCAAACGAGCAGGCCGGATCGCTGCCTTACGGCGCTCAGCGTCGTCTGGAGATCGTTCGCGCGCTTGCCACCAACCCCAAGCTTCTGCTGCTCGACGAGCCTGCTGCCGGCATGAACCCGTCCGAGACCGCGGAGCTTATGGAGAACATCGTCAAGATTCGTGACACCTTCGGCATCGCCATCATGCTTATCGAGCATGATATGTCGCTCGTTATGAACATCTGCGAGGGCATCTGCGTGCTCAACTTTGGCAAGGTCATTGCCAAGGGTACGGCCGAGGAGATCCAGAACAACGACGCCGTTATCGAGGCATATCTGGGCAAGCAGGATAAGGGGGAGAACTAAATGGCAGAGCCGATGCTTTCCGTCTACAACATCAACGTCTGGTACGGCGCCATCCACGCCATCAAGGACATCTCCTTTAACGTCAACGAGGGCGAGATCGTGGCCTTGATTGGTGCCAACGGCGCCGGCAAGTCCACGACGCTTAAGACCGTCTCGGGCCTGCTGCGTTCCAAGACCGGCTCCATCAAGTTTATGGGCGAGGACATTACCCATACGCCTGCCGACAAGCTGGTGGGCAAGGGCCTGGCTCAGGTTCCCGAGGGCCGTCGCGCCTTTTTGCAGATGACGGTCGAGGAGAACCTGGAAATGGGTGCCTATACGCAGCCCAAGTCCACGGTGGCTCCGGGCCTCGAGCGCGTCTACGAGCAGTTCCCGCGCCTAAAGGAGCGCCGTCGCCAGGTCGCCGGCACCCTTTCGGGCGGCGAGCAGCAGATGCTCGTTATGGGCCGCGCCCTTATGAGCAACCCTAAGCTGCTCATGCTCGATGAGCCCTCCATGGGTCTGGCGCCGATTCTGATTGAGCAGATCTTCCAGATCGTCGAGGACCTGCACAAGGCCGGCACCACGGTGCTTCTGGTCGAGCAGAACGCGCAGATGGCACTTTCCATCGCTACACGCGGCTATGTACTCGAGACCGGCAAGATCACCATGACCGGCACCGGTCAAGAGCTGCTGCACGACGATAACGTCCGCAAGGCCTATCTGGGCGGTTAATCCATTCAACAAAGGGGGCGCTGACTATCCCGGTCGGCGCCCCTTTTTAAATGATCCCTTGGGGACGGAGGAAAACGGATCGCCGGGTCAAATCGACTCACTGGGCGATCCGTTTTCCTCCGTCCCCAAGGGATCATTGTGCGGGTTGGTATTTAAAGTGCGACAATGCCCATCGGAAAACGTTTGCCATCTGGGGGTCTATCTATGCTGTACGAGTTTTGTGCCGAGAACTTTGAGCGGGTGCCGGCGGCTATCGATGCCGGTGCAAGGCGTATCGAGCTGTGCGACAACCTTGCCGTTGGTGGCACCACGCCTTCGGCCGGCGTTATCAGCGCTACGACCAACTATGTCCACGAGCACGATGCACGGGTGATGTGCATGATTCGCCCGCGTGGCGGCGACTTTCACTACGACCAGGACGAGCTGCGTATGATGGAGATGGACCTGGGCCTTGCCGTAAGCGCCGGCGTTGACGGCTTGGTCTTTGGCTGCTGCAAGCCCTGCGCTGGCGGATGGGCGCTCGACGAACTTACGCTTGGCGCCCTCGTGATGGCTGCGGGCTGCGCGACCGAGGAATGTAAGCGTGATCCCATCGACATCACCTTCCACATGGCATTTGACCAGCTCTCGCCCGAGGCTCAGCTCGATGCGATTGATACACTTGCCGACTGCGGCGTTACGCGCATCCTCACGCATGGCGGCGCTGCCGGTACGTCGATCGAGGATAATTTCGATCACCTGGCTCGTTTAATCGAGTATGCGGGTGATCGTTTGACCATCCTTCCCGGCGGCGGCATCACTACGGCAAATCGCGACGCGGTCGCGGCGGCGCTAGACGTCTCCGAGCTCCATGGCACCAAGATCGTGCCGCTGGAGGTATAACCCGTGGCGCTGGTATTCGATGTTCAGCAGGCGAGCGGCAAGCCCGACGACAACCGTCGCCCCGGTACCGCGTGTCCCTTTTGCAACACGGAGGGGCTCACCAACATCATCCAGCGCGACGGTGACTGCATCTGGCTCGAGAATAAGTTCAAGACCCTGCGCGCCACCCGTCAAACCGTGCTGATCGAGTCGGCCGATCACGATGCCGACCTGGTGACCTATAAGCCGGATGAACTCCACCATGTGATGAGGTTTGCTCTGGATTGCTGGCAGCAGATGATCGATTCGCAGCAGTATCGAAGCGTGCTCATGTACAAGAACAAGGGTCCGCTTTCGGGCGGCAGCCTCGTCCATCCACACATGCAGATTGTGGGCTTGGAACAGGAGGACGGCTATGCGGCGCTGACCTCAGCCAACTTTGAAGGCATCGATGTTTGGCAGAGGGGAAGGGTTGCGGTCAACATCTCAACCGAACCGATTATGGGGTTCTTTGAGGTCAACGTTTCAGCCCCGCAGGGAATCGCCGCCAGCGATGGCGCGCGAGACCAAGCCGAGACGGACCTCTTCGCCGATGCGATTCAGGTAGCTCTGCGCTATATCCTGCACGAGCACCATGGCGGTCGCGCGGAGTCGTACAACTTGTTCTTCTACCACATGGACGGCCGGACCATTGCCAAGGCGCTTCCGCGCTGGGTGGTTTCACCCTACTTTGTCGGGTATCGGCTGGCTCAGGTCAATGCTGAGACCACGCTCGATGTCGATGCGGAGCGATTCCGCGCACATCTGGAGGCGCTCACATCGTAAAGTGAGCGCCCGCACACTGCGGACGGTTTAGCGCGCCATTGCATCGCGGCCGGCCTCGACGCGCTTGCGCTGGGCGGCGCGCTCCTCGCCGGTCAGACGCTCAAAGAAGTGTCCGATAAGCGAGGCGAGCACCTGCTGAAACAACGTTCCACACATGACGGGAAACACAACTTCGCCCGGAAAGTATTGCGTGGCGATGACGGCGCCCGAAGAGATATTGCGCATGCCGCAGGTAAAGCACATGGTGGTCGTTTCGCTATATGGCAGATGCAGCGCGCGGGCGACCAGAATGCCGACGACAAAGCCGCTGATGGCGAAGACCAAAATAAAGAGGGCGACTTCCAAGCGCACCGCGTTCATGTGCAGCACGTACTCGCTCATGGCGGTGGAGTTGGAGGCGATAACGCCCATCATCATGAACTTGCAGGCGGGCGAGAGCGCGGGGGAGAGTTTCTCGTGCCCCCAGCCGCGCGTGAGCTCGTTGATCACGATGCCGAGCACAGCGGGGATGGCGATCATAAAGGCCATGTTCTGCATCATGCTCGGCACGTCGATCGAGACGGTGGCGCCCAGCAGGAGCTTGAGCGTAAGCGGAATCGTCACAGGGGAGATGACCGAGGACGTCAGGATGATGGTGAGCGCGAGCGGGCCGTTGCCGCCGAACATGCTGATCCACATAAAAGCGGTGACTGCCACGGGCACACTGTATTCGAGCACGATGCCGCAGACAAGGTTGGGGTTGGAACCAAAGAACAACGATCCCATGGCATAGGCCGCGATGGGAATAAGCGCCGCCGAGACCAACAACGCCAGAATCAGGTGCAGCGGACGGTGGAACACCTCGGCTACCTGGTGAAAGGTGTTGCTGAGCGCACCCTGAAACGTCATAAAGGCGAAGAGGGCGGGAACAATGGGCTTGAGAACGCCGATCTGTTGAGGAAAGAGCACGCCGAGCGCCACACAAATCGGAACGATGATCTGCATGTGCCCCGCGAGGAACTTCCCCAGTCCAGCCCATTGCTTCATATGCCCCGCGACTCCCTTTATCCGCGAACTTGTTTGTATGGATATGCTAGACGCTCGTATGTGTCCGTGCGGCTGAAACGCTCGATTGTTTCGAGGGCATTACCGCCATCGTTTGCCGAAACCGCGGCGCACCGCGGCGTTTTGCGTCCGCGCTGCACGGTATAATAAATCCGTTCAACAGATCTGCCTGCCGAAGCGGGCATACACAGAGGACTCATCGCTATGAACCGTGAGAGGTATCGCGGCGACCTGCCCCTATCGGGGGTGGGTGCCTATGTCATCGCTTAAGACGACGCATCGCTGGGCGGTCGCTCAGCAAAATCCCGAGCTCGAAAAGGAACTTTCGGCTGGTCTGGGCATTCCTGGGCTGGTGGCGCGCATTATGGTCGCGCACGGCATTGGCTCCATCAAAGAGGGCCAATTGTTTTTGACGCCTTCGCTCGATCGCGACTGGGCCGACCCACTCATTATCCCGGGCATGTCGGTCGTTGCCGACCGCGTTGAGCGCGCTATTCGCAACCACGAGCACATTGCAGTCTTTGGCGATTTTGACGTTGACGGCATTACGTCGACCTGCCTGTTGACCGAGGCGCTGCGCACGTTTGGCGCCGATGTCACGCCGTTTATTCCGCATCGCTTTGATGAGGGCTACGGTCTTTCGCGCGCGGCACTCGACCGCGTTAACGAGCTCGCTCGCCCCCAGCTGATCGTGACCGTCGATAACGGCATTGCCGCCAAGGAAGAGGTCTCCTATCTGGAGAGCCTGGGGATCGATTTGGTGGTCACGGACCATCACGAGCCGTCCGACCAGGTGCCGCAGGGCGTGCCCCTGACCGACCCAAAGCTCGAGGACGAGGGTCCCTCGCGCGAGCTTGCCGGTGCCGGTGTGGCGCTCAAGCTGGTGCAGGTCCTGGGCGAGCGTCTGGGCAAGCCGTCGTATTGGCGTTCGCTGATCGAGGTCGCGGCGCTGGGTACCGTGTCCGACATGATGCCGCTGACGCCCGAGAACCGCGCGCTGGTCGCCGAGGGCATCCAGCAGATGCGCGTGACCGCCCGCCCCGGCTATATCGCGCTGGCCGCGCTCGCCAAGGCCGACCTCTCTAGTATTACGGCCGATGGCCTGTCGTTTTCGCTCATTCCCCGCTTGAACGCCGCCGGCCGCATGGCCGATCCCAAGCTGGCGCTCGACCTGCTGCTTGCCCGCGATCCCATCGAGGCAAGCGCGCTGGCGGCCGAGCTCGAGGAGATTAACCGTCAGCGTCGCGAGATCGAGGCGGAGCTCACGCGCGATGCCATGGCAAAGGTCGAGGAGACCTATGATGGCGGTCGCGCAATCGTCGTGGGTGGCGAGGGCTGGCACGAGGGCGTCAAGGGTATCGTAGCGAGCCGCCTGACCAACCGTTATCACGTGCCGGCGCTGCTGTTCTCGATCGAAGACGGTATCGCTCGCGGTTCGGGTCGCTCGGTGGGCAAGGTCAACCTGTTCGACGCTGTCGAGCGCTGCTCGGATCTGCTGATTCGTCGCGGCGGGCATGCGGGTGCGGTGGGCGTGACCATCGAGGCGTCCAAGCTCGACGAGTTCCGCCGTCGCCTTTCCGCCGTGCTGTCCGAGCTTCCCGCCGAGGACTTTGAGGACACCGACGAGGTTGCCGCCACCGTTGACCTCTCCGAGCTAAATATCGAGACCATCGAGCAAATCTCCCGTCTTGAGCCGTTTGGCCAGGGCAACAAGGTGCCGCTGTTAGCGGCCGAGGGCGTGACAATGTGCGACCGAGCCGTGGTGGGCAAAACCGGCGAGCACATGCGCTTCGTGGCGACCGATGGCGCCGCGAGTGTGCCGGCCATTATGTTCCGCGTGCCGCAGATCGATAAGCTCATCAATTGCGATAGCGCCGTCGACCTGGTGTTCGAGGCAGTGGCCGAGCATTGGCAGGGACGTGTGAAGCCCAAGCTCATGATCAAAGATGTCTTGGTGCGCGATACCGCGGCGCCCAATATCGACGATCCGGCATGTGAGCTTCGCCGCGGCGTGCAGCCGGCGGATTCTGGCCTGCGTCTGGAGTCGCGTAAACGCGAGACGCTCGCCCAGCTTTCCTATACCGAGCTCACGCGCTCGCTTATCCATAGCTTTATCGGCTCGAACCAGCCACATCGCGCGCAGGTCGAGGCACTCGACGCCCTCGCCGACCACCAGAGCGTTTTGGCTGTTATGGGGACGGGGCGTGGCAAGTCGCTCATCTTCCATGTGCACGCCGCGCGCGAGGCGGTCCTTCGTGGGCGTGCGAGCATCTTTGTCTATCCGCTGCGTGCGCTCGTTGCTGACCAGGCCTATCACCTCTCGTCGACGATGGCTGCGCTCGGCATTGGCGTGGGCGTGTTGACCGGCGAGACCGTGGAGGCGGCGCGCGATGACGTGTTTGCCGGCTTGGCTTCGGGCCGCACCGGCATCGTGCTCACGACGCCTGAGTTCCTGTCTATTCACCGTGATCGCTTTGCGCGCTCGGGGCGTATCGGGTTTGTCGTTATCGATGAGGCGCATCATGCCGGTCTTGCCAAGGGCGGCGACCGCAGTGCCTATCTCGACATGCCCGATATCCTCAAGGCCCTGGGTGACCCGGTCGTTCTGGCCGCGACTGCCACCGCAACGGCTCCGGTTGTGGCCGAGCTCGCCCGCGTGCTACCGATTACCCGTACAGTGGTCGACGAGACGGTGCGCGAGAACTTGCGGCTCGAGGATGACCGGGACCTTGCGAGCCGCGAGAACCGCCTGGTGTCAATCGTGGCTACGGGGGAGAAGACCGTCATCTACGTCAACTCGCGCGACCAGTCCGTGGCGCTTGCTAAGACGCTGCGCAAGCGGGTACCCGATTGCGCGACCCGCATCGCATTCTATAACGCGGGGCTTGCGCGCTCCGATCGTCGCCGCGTGGAGGAAGCGTTTCGTGACGGAAGCCTCAGTTGCATCGTTTCGACCTCTGCCTTTGGTGAGGGCGTGAACCTGCCCGATATCCGCCATGTCGTGCTCTATCACATGCCGTTTGGCAGCATTGAGTTCAACCAGATGAGCGGACGCGCCGGTCGCGACGGGCAACCTGCCGTGATTCACCTGCTCTATTCGTCGCGTGACGCTCGCATTAACGAGCGCCTGCTCGACTGCTACGCGCCCGAGCGCGACGAGCTCGTCACGCTCTATCGCGCGCTGCAGACTATGTGGCGCTCCAACCGCGGCAAGACCGGAGCCGACTCATTTAGTGCGAGCGATATCGACATCGCGCAGATGTGCCTTGCCATCGATGCCCGCACGCCGGTTGACGAGCGCTCGGTGGCAAGCGGTCTGGGAATCTTCGAAGAGCTTGGCTTCTGTCGCGTTTCGGGGTTTGATGACACCCGTCGCATTGCGATGGCCGAAAACCCCGGCCGTGTGCAATTGAGCAGGTCAATCCGCTATTTGGAGGGCTTGCGCTCGCGCATGGAGTTCTCGGCTTTCCGGAGTTGGGCGCTTGATTCGTGCGCTTCTGATATGCTAGCCAAAGTTAACCGCCCGATCGTACCGCGGGCCTAGGGGAAGGGGACCTCGATGGATGCCGCAGCCCGTACCGCCCATGATTCCACCCTCCAACCGTTCTCGGAGATGGAGCACTATAAGCATGCCGATGAGCTGCCGCCCGAGATTATGGCGGACAGCTACGACAAGCTGGAGCGCCTGTGCCTCAAATATATGAATGAGGACGACTTCTCCAAGGTGGAGCAGGCCTATTGCTTTGCTGCCGAGAAGCACTGCAACCAAAAGCGCCGTTCGGGTGAGATGTACATCAACCATCCCGTCGAGGTGGCCATCATTTTGGCCGATCTCAAGATGGACTGCGATGTGGTGTGCGCCGCGCTGCTGCACGATACCGTCGAGGATACCGAGACCTCGCTTGCCGATGTGTCCGGCCTGTTTGGCGATACGGTTGCCGAGCTCGTCGATGGCGTGACCAAGCTCACCAACATCGAAGTCGACAGCATGGACGAGAAGCAGGCCCTCACGCTGCGCAAGATGTTCCTCGCCATGTCCAAGGACATCCGCGTCATTATCGTCAAACTTGCCGACCGTCTGCACAACATGCGCACCCTTGCAGCCCTGCGTGAGGACCGTCGCCTGTTTAAGGCTCGCGAGACCATGGACGTGTATGCGCCCCTGGCCGACCGTCTGGGCATGAGCTCTATTAAGTGGGAGCTCGAGGACCTGTCCTTCTTCTACCTTGAGCCCGACGCCTACCAGCGCATCGCGCGCATGGTGGCGGAGTCTCGTGAGGTCCGTGAGCGCTATCTGGCCGAGACCATCAAGACGCTCACCGACGAGCTCAACCGCATCGGCCTGGAGGGCTTCCAGATCAATGGCCGCTCCAAGCACTATTGGTCCATCTACCAAAAGATGAAGCGCAAGGGCAAGGAGTTCTCCGAGATCTACGACCTGGTGGCACTGCGCGTCATCACGCATTCGGTGCGCGATTGCTACTCCACGCTCGGCGCGGTGCATACACTGTGGCACCCCATGCCCGGTCGCTTTAAAGACTATATCGCCATGCCCAAGGTTAATAACTACCAGTCGCTCCACACGACGGTTATCGGCCCCACGGCCCGCCCGCTCGAGATTCAGATTCGAACCTATGAGATGCATGAGCAGGCCGAGTACGGCATTGCCGCCCACTGGCTCTATAAGAAGTCGGGCGGATCGTCTGCTTCCAAGACCAATGACGCTCAACGTTTGGACGACCAGATCAACTGGCTCAAGCATTCGCTCGATTGGGCTGCGTCTGATGAGATCACCGACGCCAAGGAATACCTGCATTCGCTGAAGGTTGATCTGTTCGATCAGGAGATCTTTGTCTTTACACCCAAGGGCGAGGTCATGGCGCTTCGTGCCGGCTCCACGCCGCTCGACTTTGCCTACGCCGTTCACACCGAGGTGGGCAACCACTGCGTCGGCGCTAAGATCAACGGTGCGGTGGCCCCGCTCACGCACGAAATCAAGACGGGCGACCGCGTTGAAATCCTGACCAACAAGAGTTCCAAGCCGTCGCGTGATTGGCTCAAGATCGTTAAGACTCCTTCGGCCAAGTCAAAGATTCGCCGTTATTTCGCCGCCGCGACCAAAGACGATGACGCTGCTGCCGGCCGCGATATACTGGCCAAGGACCTGCGCAAGCGCGGGTATGGCATCTCTACGCCGCGATCCACGCGTGCGCTCAACGCCGTGGCGGAGCAGTTTAACTACAAGCAGCTTGAGGACCTGTTTGCCGCCGTCGGCGTCGGCAAGGTTGCCCCGCGCGCTGTGGGTAACAAGGTCGAGCAAATCTTGGACCCCAAGCCCGAGGAACAGGTCACCAAGGCCGAGGCTATCGCCGAGGTCGTGAAACAGCCGGCCCGCGGCTCCAACCGCAAGCCGCAAAAGCGTGGCAAGAGCGCCAGCAACGGCATTATCGTCAAGGGCGAGAGCAACAGCGGCCTGCTGGTTCGTCTGGCCCATTGCTGCAATCCCGTGACGGGCGACGACATCGTCGGCTTCATCACGCGCGGTCGTGGCGTTTCGGTACATCGCGCCAACTGCCCCAACGTCAAGGGCCTCATGGAGCACCCCGAGCGCATGATTGACGTAGAGTGGGATGGTGCTGCCGACACTCTCTTCCAGGTCGAGATCGTGGTCGAGTGCCTGGACCGCATGGGCCTGCTCAAGGATGTCACCATTGCCATTGGCGATGCGGGCGGCAATATCCTTTCTGCCGCCACGTCGACCAACCGCGAGGGTATTGCAACCCTGCGCTTTATGGTCGAGATCTCGGACGCGAGTGGTCTGGATCCGCTGCTGGCCTCTATCAGCGGCGTTGACTCGGTCTACGACGCACGCCGCCTGATGCCCGGCGAGGGTGGAGCCCAGCTTAAGCGCCGCGTTTAGTCGCGACGAACGTGCCACATTATCAATATTCGCTACACTCGAGGCATCGTTTGATGCCTCGAGTTCTATAGAGAGGAGAGGGACATGAGTGCTATGTCCTTGGATGTAACTCCCAAGGGGTCGGTCGAGATCGAGACGCTCGTAAACGGTCCCATTCAGACCAATAGCTATGCTGTTATTTCGGACAATGAGTGTGTGATTATCGACCCCGCATGGGAAGGCGAGCGCTTGGTAGAGCATATTCGAGCCAAGCATCCCGGCGTACGCATGCTTGGCGTCGTGTGCACTCATGGCCATGCCGATCATGTTGGTGGTGTTGCCGGCGTGCGAACCACCGTTGGCGAGGGCTGTCAGTATGAGCTGTGTTCTAAGGATGTGGCGGTGCCGCATGCGAACATCGAGGAACAGCGAGCTATGTGGGGCATTGAGACGTCCGACCCTGGGGAGCCGACGCGTCTGCTCGCCGAGGGCGATACTCTCAAGGTGGGCGATATCTGCCTGCAGGTGATCGAGACGCCAGGGCATACGCCGGGCGGGATCGTCTTGTTTGCTGCCACCGAGCAGGGGAACATTGCCTTTGTGGGCGACACCCTGTTTCCGGGTGGGCACGGCCGCACCGATCTTGCCGGTGGCGACGAGGCGGCGATTCTGCGCTCGCTCTCCAAGCTCGCCCGGCTTCTTCCGCCCGATACCGTTTGCCTAACCGGCCATGGCGATTCGACCACCATGGCACGCGAGCTCATGCAGAACCCTTTCATGCAGGTGTAGCTTTATAGTCAGCTTCTAAAGCACGAGAAGCGTCCAAACGTCAAGCTATTTTTCCCCAACGGGTCAATTTCGTAGGGCAAACGGTCAAAAAAGTCTGTTTGGACGATATTCGTGAACAAACGAACGTTTATGCTCGGGTGCGCCGTGGTAAAATCAGAGGCGTTATCGGAGCAACCTTACAGGAGGTTTCTTTTATGCTCGTCAACGCAGCAGACATGCTCAAGAAGGCCGAGGCCGGCAAGTACGCTCTCGGTGCCTTCAACACCAACAACCTCGAGTGGACCCTGGCTATTCTCCAGGCCGCCGAGGAGGCCAAGTCTCCGCTGATCCTTCAGTGCACCGCTGGTGCCGCTAAGTGGATGGGCGGTTTCAAGGTCTGCGCCGACATGGTCAAGGCTGCCGTCGAGGCCACGGGCGTTACCGTTCCCGTCGCCCTTCACCTCGATCACGGTTCTTACGAGGACTGCTTCAAGTGCATCGAGGCCGGCTTCACGTCCATCATGTATGACGGCTCTCACGAGGAGACCTTCCAGCTTAACCTCGACCGCACCAAGGAGCTCGTTGAGCTTGCCCACTCCAAGGGCATGTCCATCGAGGCCGAGGTCGGCGGCATCGGCGGCACCGAGGACGGCGTGACCTCCAACGGCGAGCTCGCTGACCCCGCTGAGTGCAAGCAGATTGCTGACCTGGGCGTCGACTTCCTCGCCTGCGGCATCGGCAACATCCACGGCGTGTATCCCGCCGACTGGGCTGGCCTTTCCTTCGAGCGTCTGGGCGAGATCAAGGCTCAGACCGGCGACCTGCCCCTCGTTCTGCACGGTGGTACCGGCATCCCCGAGGATCAGATCAAGAAGGCCATCTCCCTGGGCATCTCCAAGATCAACGTCAACACCGACCTGCAGCTCGTCTTCGCCAAGGGCGTCCGCGAGTACATCGAGGCTGGCAAGGATCAGCAGGGCAAGGGCTTTGACCCCCGCAAGCTCCTCAAGCCTGGTCGCGACAACATCGTTGCCCGCACCAAGGAGCTCATGGAGGAGTTTGGCTCCGTCAACAAGGCGTAAGTAGCGGTTTAACTTCCCGTCGGAGGCCCCGTTTCCCCTACGCTGTTTCCCTCGCGCTCACCTGGCTTTGCCAGAAGTCGCGCGACGGAATCAGCTCCGGGGAAACGGGGCCTCCTTTGTTAACTCGCTACTGGGTTACTGGGCTGAATAAATTGCCCTGGCTTCGCCAGAAGTCGCGCCAAGGAAACAGTTCCGGGGGACGGGGCTTCCTTTGTTTAACGCCGCAGGGTTACAAGTCTGAATTCATTTTTATAGGTACCGTTTATCGGCGTTGAGAGCTCCTTTGTTGGGGGCTTTCTTTTTTATCTCGGTACAATGGGGGTTGTCTATCGTTCGACGCGGGAGTGGTTATGGCCTGTCTCTTATACACATCTCCGAGCCCACGAGACGCTACGCTATCTCGT
>URWZ01000006.1 GCA_900551625.1 uncultured Collinsella sp. | reverse complement strand
CGAGATAGCGTAGCGTCTCGTGGGCTCGGAGATGTGTATAAGAGACAGACCTTATCGAGGGCACCCGCGTCGAGGGCACCATGACGCTCGACGGCAACGATATCTATGCCGAGGGCGTCGACCCGGTCGACCTTCGCCGTCGCGTGGGCATGATTTTTCAGCAGCCCAACCCGTTCCCCAAATCCATCTACGAGAATGTCGCTTTTGGCCCTCGTCTGCAGGGCGTGACTAGCAAAAGCGACCTCGATGACATCGTGGAAGAATCGCTCAAGCGCGCCAACCTCTGGAAAGAGGTATCCAATCAGCTCAACAAGGACGGTTTGGCGCTCTCGGGCGGTCAGCAGCAGCGTCTGTGCATCGCGCGTGTGCTTGCGGTGCAGCCCGATGTCCTTCTGATGGACGAGCCCTGCTCCGCCATCGACCCCACGTCCGTCTCCAAGGTCGAGGATCTGATGGCCGAGCTGGCGCCCGAGATGACGATCATCATCGTCACGCATTCTATGCAGCAGGCCGCTCGTATTAGCGACTACACCGCATTTTTCTTGCAGGAAGTTGCCGGCGAGCCCGCCACGCTCATCGAGTATGGTCAAACCGACGCGATCTTCACCAGCCCGGTGGATTCACGGACGGAAGACTATATCACCGGCCGCTTTGGCTGATCGGTGCGACTAGTCCCAAGCCGATCGGACCTGGTCCGGTGCGTATCCACTGTGCGGGCGGCATGACCGCACCCAACTGATTGGAGTGAACCATGCGCAAACTGTTTTCCCGTCAGCTCATCGAAGCCCGTCACGAGATGCTGAGCATCTACGAGGCTGTAGACCTGGCGCTTCACGACGCCGTGAAGGCCTATGTGACCGATGACCGCAAGCTCGCCACCAAGACCAAGAAGCGCACGCTTTCGATTGACGCGCGCTGCGCCAACTTGGAGGCCGTGTGCTACAACCTGATCGCTACGCAGTCGCCGGTCGCCTCCGACTTCCGCTTGCTGCAGACGATCATCTACGTCGACTTTAACCTGCAGCGCATGACCGATAAGGTTCGCCAGATCTGCCGCGCCACGCGTCACATGGTCAAGGCCGACATCTCGCTGCCCCAGGAACTCGTCGCTACGGTCGAGGCCGAGGCCGAGGCTGTTTACCAGGTGCTGGGTTCGTCACTTTCTGCGCTCGTCACCAACGACATGTCCATCATCTGCAACCTGGCCGTCGAGGACGAGCCGGTGCATGCGGCGTACGAGAAGTTCTTCCGCACCTTTAACCGCATGGACACGGGCGATTTTATGGACGACGACAGCAACTATGACGACCTGCGCCGCGCCATCATGGTCTCGCGCTACCTCGATCGTATCGCCTCGATTTCGATCGATGCCGCCTGCCGTCTGACCTTCCTTTTGACCGGACAGCGTATGACTGCCGGCGATATCGCCCGTACGGACGAGGATGAGCTTGAGAGCATGCGCGTGCCTTCGGGCGAGGGTGTCATCATGAGGCCTGCCGTCGATGCACACTATGTTGCCAAAGTGCCCGCTAACGAGGTGAGCGAGGGTCTCCGCTACCTGCTCGAGCACCTCGAGGACGAGGACGACGCCGAGGACGACGAGGAGTAGGGCGGCCCCGTTCGTCGAAAGATTGTAAATACCTAAGTGAGCGCGGCCTTGCACATGCGAGGCCGCGCTCTTGCGTTAGCATGGGACTACTTGTTTGGCTGTCTGCGGAGGCGATTGGCAATGGATAACTATTTGGACTTGATACGCGCTCGCCGCGAGCAGATTCTCGAACGTTTTTATGCAGCACTCGATCGCGCGGGCCGTCCCCACGATGCCGCGCGCCTGATTGCCGTCTCCAAGACTGTTGGCGTCGATGAGACCGTTGCCGCTATTCAGGCGGGGTATCGCCATTTTGCCGAGAACCGCCCGCAGGAGCTCGTTCGCAAGCTTGCGGGCCTCGTAGAGCATCCGGAGCTACCCGAGGTGCGCTTCGATATGATCGGCAACCTGCAGACCAACAAGATCAATGCGGTTCTGGGCTCGGCCGAGCTGATTCATTCGGTAAGCTCGCTGCATTTGGCTCAGGCCATCTCGAGCCGTGCGGTCCGCAAGATTGAGGCGGGCGAGCTCTCCGGCCCCCAGCGCGTGCTGATCGAGGTCAATGTGAGCGGCGAGGAGTCCAAGGGCGGCTTTTCGCCCGACGAGGTTCGCGCTGCCGCAAGTGAGCTTGCAGAGCTTGAGGGAATTTGTGTGCAGGGCCTTATGACTATGGCACCCCGGGGGAATAAGGATGTGGCGCGCCGCACTTTTGCCGGACTTCGCGAGCTAAGGGATGAGCTTGAGGCGACGCACTCCGACCTGAGCCTGCCCGAACTTTCCTGCGGCATGAGCGAGGACTTTGAGCCTGCCCTTGAGGAAGGCTCTACGCTCGTTCGCCTGGGCAGGGTAGTATTTAGCCCGGAGTTTGCAGTAAAATAAGGCTCTGAAGTGCGCACTGATTATCAGAGCGCCTGCACTAAACCGCGAGAGGACACAACCATGGGCTTCCTTGACGAGATTAAAAATAAGATGCACCTGGGCGGCCAGCAGGGTTACGACCAGGGTTATGGTCAGGACGACGACTACGGCTACGATGACGGCTATGACGACGGCTACCAGAACAACGGTTACAGCGGTGCCTCGGGCGAGGGCTTCTACACCCAGGATGAGCCGAGCAACGGCCTGTTGGGTCAGACGCGCCGCGGCGAGGCCGAGTCGGTGGCCGTGTACACGCGCTCCGGTCAGCTGGTCGGCGACGATTCTCGCCACGCTACGACCTACAACCCGCCGTCGCGCTCGCAGGAGACGGTTGCGGGCGGTTATCGTCCCGGTGCCTACGACACGCCGTCGAGCTACGCCGAGAGCACGCGTGCCCGCGCTGCTGCCCCCGCACCTGCTCCCTCACCGAGCGATGCCTCGGCGTATGCGAGCAACATCATCAACGCTACGCCGCAGCTGCCGGCCTATGTCCTGCGCCCCGAGAGCTATGACGACGTAGAGACCGTCGTGCGTCGCGTGCGCACCAAGCAGCCTGTCGCGCTGATTTTTGTGGGCGTTCGTACCGAGGTCGCCAAGCGCGTCCTGGACTTCTCTTACGGTTTTGCCTGCGGCCTGGGCGCCACGGTCAAAGAGGTGGGCGACCGCGTGTTTATGGTGCTGCCCGCCGGTTGCGAGGTCAAGGATTCGGACCTCAAAAAGCTCCGTGCCGACGGCTACCTTAAGTAAAGACAAGACGAGGAGATTCTCATCAACATCTACACCATTGTCCAGCTGGTCAATACGCTGTTCAACTTTTACTCCACGCTCATTGTGGTCTACTGCCTTATGACGTGGATCCCTATGAAGCAGGGCGGATTGCTACAGGATATCGCCGCCGTCCTCGATAGCGTGTGCGGCCCGTGGCTCAATTTGTTCCGCCGGTTTATCCCGCCCATGGGCGGCGTCGATTTTTCACCGGTCGTTGCGATTATTGCGTTGCAGTTGGTGCAGAAGCTGGTTCTGCAACTTCTTATAGGTATACTCATATAAAACTGGCTTAGTAACTCACGTCGGGCGCACGGCGCCAAGGCGAAGATAAAGGAGAACTTGTTATGGCTATTACCCCTGCTGACATTCAGGCGCAGACCTTCTCTGAGGCCAAGCGCGGCTACGATCCCGCCGAGGTCGACGTCTTCCTGGAGACCCTGTCCTCTGAGGTCGACGCCATGCTCGCCAAGATCGTCGATCTTAAGGGTCGTCTGACTGCCACCGAGCAGCAGCTCGCCGATACGCAGGCCCAGCTCGTTCAGGCTCAGGATGCTGCCGCTCAGGCCGTCCCTGCCGCGCCCGTCGCCGCTCCTGCACCCGACTTCTCCGCTCAGGAGCGCCAGATTTCCGCTGCCCTGATTGCTGCCCAGCAGACCGCCGAGGGCATCGTCAACGATGCCAACGAGAACGCCGACCGTATTCGCAACGAGGCCGACGCCAAGGCCCGCGAGGTCATCCGCCAGGCCCTGACCGAGAAGCAGGCCGAGCTTGAGGAGATCGACCGTCTTAAGGCTTCCCGTGAGGAGTTCAAGGCCGAGTACCTCAAGCTCATCCAGCACTTCATGGACGATGCTCAGAACTCCTTCCCGTCCGATCTCATGGCTTCCACGCCGGTCGGTTCCGCCGCTTCTCCGGCTGTGACCGTTCCTGCTGCCGAGCCGCTGCCCGTCGCCGAGCCGGTTATCCCCGTTGCCGATCCCTTCGCACCGATCGACAATTTCGCCGCCGACGACCTGGACTAACATCCAGCTATCATGTAGCGCCTAGAAAGGGCCCGCAGTTTGCGGGTCCTTTTTTTGTGGCTGTACGCAGTCTGCAAAACAAAACGCCGAGTCCTGCGTTTGAGGGCACAGGACTCGGCGAACGGGTGAGCGGTCAAAGGTAGATTTTAAGGCATGTCCTAAAATCTACTTGAGGAGGAAGTCGGGGAGGGGAATGGTGCGGGCCTCGCGATGCTCGGGATCGGCGATATGGTCGGCAGGATAGCCGCAGACGAGCATGTGATAGGGATAGATGCCCTCGGGCAGGCTGAACTGCTCACAGGCCACCTCGGGCTTAAAATGGCACACCCAGCACGTACCCAGGCCCTGCTCCTCGGCCTCCATCATCATCTGATCGCAAACAATCGAGGTGTCGATGGCACTGGAGTTCATCTGGTCATAAGGGCGCACCCAAGCATCGTCAGTAACGCTGCAAATAAGAAAGATAAGCGGAGCCCCAAAGATAGACCCCTCACGAGCAAAGCGCGGCTGACAAGCAGCAGCCTTTTCCAACAACTCCGGAGTATCAAGCACCATCACACGGGTTGGATGATTATTACAAGCAGAAGGAGCAATGCGCCCCGCCTCAACAATGGCATCCACCACCGACTGCTCAACAGGCCGATCCTCAAAAGAACGACAAGAATACCGAGTCCGAGCCAAATCCAAATACCCCATACGAGCCTCCAAAGCTAATAAAACAACCCAAAACTAAGCAAAAGGGTACCCAAAGCAACATTCAGCCAAACGTTTAAGGCGGTCCCAAAGTTTCCAATCGGGCCCCAAGGCCCTGCCAACAAAAGCCCCATCGCTTTCAAAGTATCAGCCAAAGTTTCCAATGGTGGTACGTAAGGGAGCGGGCCCGACCACTAATACCCTTTTGAACGACTCTGCTTGCAGCCGGAGTGAAAAAGGTTATTAGTGGTCGGGCCCGCGACCGCTGGGACACGTACCCCCAATTAACTGTTCTTCATGACAATCGAATCCACGACATCGGCCACATTTTCACAGCAGTCGGCGCAGTACTCCAGGAAGGCGTAGACGTCACGCCAGGCGATGACCTCGAGCGGATCCTTGCCGTTGACATGCAGGTTGCGCATAGCGTTGATGTAGAGCTCGTCGGCCTCGGACTCGATCGTGTTGATCTGGATGACGAGTTCGCGCAGGGTCTTGGACTTGCGGTAATTGGGAAGCTCGACCATCAGGTCCTTCATGGCGCGGCAGGCATCGGTCACCTTGTGGGCGATCACGATGGCATCGGGATGGATGCTCTGGATGTTGGTGAAGTAGACGCGCTGCACGACGCCCTCGATACGGTCGAGCACGGTGTCGAGCGAGCAGCTCATCAGGTCCAGGTCCTCGCGCTCAAGCGGGGTGATAAAGGCCGTGAGCAGAGCGTCCTCAAGCTCATGGTGCTTCTTATCGGCCGCATGCTCGATCGCGTGCATCTTGTTGAGCATATCGTGAATCCTTGCGGGATCGAAGTTCTCGAAAATCTTGGTGAGCAGCTCAGCGGCCTGGACGGCAAGGTCGGCGCAGGCGACGTAGTTGTCGAAGTAGAACGAATCGGGTTTCTTTGCCATGAGTGGGTCCTTTCGAGGCGAAGTCGGGTGGGCGAGGTATTGCGGTCCGGATGGACGCTCGGTTTGACTAGATGAACATCATGAACAGCTTGGCCATGACAAAGCTGATGAGTCCGCAGGCGGGGAAGGTGAAGAACCAGGTGAACATCATGTCCTTGACCACGCCAAAGTTGATGGCCGAAAGGCGCTTGACGGCACCGACGCCCATGATGGCGCAGGTCTTGATGTGGGTGGAGGACACGGGGATACCGGTAAGGGTGGCAAGCAGCAGATTCGCGGCGCCTGCGAGGTCGGCGGAGAAGCCCTGATACTTCTCGAGCTTGACCATGCTCTGGCCGACGGACTTGATGATGCGCTCGCCGCCCACGCTGGTGCCGATACCCATGGTGGCCGAGCACAGCAGCATAATCCAGATGGGAATGCCGGCATCGCCGACGCTCGTCTGGCCGTTGGCGAAGGCGACACCTAAAAAGAGCACGCCGATGAACTTCTGTCCATCCTGCGCGCCGTGCATAAAGCTCATGGCCGCGGCACTCGCGATCTGAGCGTATTTAAAGAAGACATTGGCACGTCGCCTATTTGCGGCGGCAAACAGAATCGAGACGAGTTTGCACAGGATCCAGCCCATGACAAAGCCCAGGCCGATGGAGAGCGCCAGGCCGTAGATGACCTTCATCCACTCGTGGACGTTGACGCTGTTCGCGCCGCCGAGGGCGATAGCGGCACCGGTCAGGCCGGCGATAAGGCTGTGGCTTTGGGAGGTGGGGATACCAAAACGCGATGCCGTGGCACCGTAGACGACGATGGAGAACAGCGCCGCGCACAGACAGGCAAGCGCCATGGTGCTGTTTCCGCCAAAGTCGACGATATGTGAGATGGTGTTGGCGACGCTCGCGTTAAAGTGCGTCATGATGAGCACGCCCAAGAAGTTGAATGCGGCGCTCATGAGAATGGCGGCGCGGGCGGGCATGCAACGCGTAGTGACGCAGGTCGCGATGGCGTTGGGCGCGTCGGTCCATCCGTTGACGAAGATGGCGCCGAGCGCGAGAATCACGGTGACGGCAAGGACTGGGTTCGACACAATTTGGCCGAGGAAGGTTGAGAACGTTACGTCCATATATGGGCTTTCTCGAAGTTTGCAGACACGTTACAAAAACATGATAAATCGTATCACCTCCTGCGGGTTTCTTTACTGAGTTCTGATGGGAGAAGTGAATTTTTTGGCACTAAAATTGAATATTAGCCCTGTTGACCGCGGGTATTCTTTTTGCTAACACGCCATGAGGACACGCGTGCGCGCCCCAACACCCCAAAACCACAGTCTGTTCGCTTTACAACATGCAAACATGCGTTCGATAATAGAGGGCATGGAATATCGACAGACAGACGGCAAAACTCGGCGCGTGCACAAGCAGTATGTGGACGTCGTGGCTCGCATCCTCGCGGGCGGACAGGTCGTGCCGGTCACCGTCTGCTGGGTCGACGGCCGTTGTTTTACGATCGACGAAATTATCTCGACCACTGGGTTTGGCCTGATGGTCCACGGCATCCGTACGGCAACATATAAGGTGCGTTTTGGCGGGCACGCGACCGAGTTGTATCTGGAGGACCAGACGCGCGAGCGGGCGGACGGCTCGCAGGCGCACGTGATGCGTTGGTGGGTCTGGGCCTTTGATCGTACGCTTGAGGGCGAGCGCCGTAGGTAAGGACGTGCGGCATTCGGGTACAATGGCAGGAATCTTGTCACCTACGGCGCTGTCGTGCGCTTTTTGAAAGGACGAAGTATGAACGATATCCAGGGCTATCAGAACGGCCCCATCGAGACCGGCGCAAGTCGCGCCAAGGAGATGTCGCCGCGCGCGTACAATCTCGCCATGTCTGCTCTCATCTTCTTGGGCTTTTGCGCCATGGGCGCCGGTGCTTACTTTACGAGCACCATGGCGTTTGCCCGCATGATGATGAGCGGCGCCGCCCTGCCACTGGTCTTTGGCTCGTTTATCCTGACTATTGTCGGTATCGTCATGATGTCGGCTGCTGCGGGCAAGCAGTCCGTGGGCCTGTCGCTCGTGGGTTACGTGATCTTTGCGAGCACCTTTGGCCTGACCGCGTCGTTTGGCCTTGCCAACTATGACCTGCCCACTATCAACACCGCCTTTATCGCCACCGCTGCTATCACCTTTGTCTTCGGTGCGCTGGGCGTGACCTTCCCCAAGTTCTTCCAGCGTGTGTACGGCATCGGCTTTGGCATCCTGCTTGCCACGATTCTGGTCGAGATCGTGCTGATGTTCATGGGTGTCTCGCAGACCATCACCGACCTGATCGTGATCGTGGTGTTCGCCGGCTTTATTGGCTACGACACCTATGTTGCCACGACGGTGCCGCCCACGCTGCCCAATGCGGTGCTCATGGCGTCCAATCTGTTCGTGGACATTATCAACGTGTTCCTGCGCATCCTGAACATTCTCGGCCGTCGCGACTAGCGCGGCGTTGCGACGTTTCCTGCCGGACACGGTAAAACGATACGAAAGGCGGTCCTTCGGGGCCGTCTTTTTTGTGCGTGGCGGGGTATCATGGATGGGAAAAAGCCGATAGCGGCAGCGACAGGAAAGGTGGCCACGTATGGCAGATGTCGACAACAGGAACCGTAACCGTAGGTCTAACCGAGCGGGTCAGCCCAATCCCAAGCGCGAGGCGCGTGCCAAGGCCGCCGAGCGCCATGTGGCGGCTGTGTCCGAGGCCTGCGCCAAGGACATCGAGCGTTCGCTTGCCGGCGTGCGCGAGTTCGATGGTATGCCTGCCGGTTTTGTCGCGGCGATGAAGGCCAAGGCCCAAGCGGCTGCGGCTGCTGAGGAGCAGGCTGCCGAGGACGTCGAGGCTGCTGAGGCTGTCGAGGTTGAGGCCGCTGAGGTGGAGGCTGCGGTCGAGCCTGAGGTGGCGCTCGGTTCCACCGAGTTGGCCGACGAGGCTGAGTCCGCGCCCGCGGAGGAGGCTGCTCCGGTCCTGCCCGAGGTCACCGTGCTTGATGCCTCCGCCACGCAAGCAATCCTCGATAACGGCCGCGGCTATGCGCAGTTCTGCGATATGGCCGTGCTTGCCTTTGCCTCGTTTACCAATCCGGGCGGCGGCTATATCCAGGGCTACCTGGGCCAGGAGGCGACGCTCTGCGCCGATTCGTACCTGTACAACGTGCTCGACAAGCAGCGCAAGTGGTACGGCGAGAACCGTCGCCGCAACATCAACTGCGAGCTGTACCGCAACCGTGCGCTGGTGGTGCCCGCGGTGCGCTTCGATCGCAACCATGTGCACGCCTATGCCGACGTAATCGTGGCCGCCGCGCCCAACGCCAAGCGTGCTCGCCAGGAGTATCGCGTGAGCGACGATGCCTTGTTGGATGCCCTGCGCGACCGTATCCGCTTTGTCCTTGCCATCTGCGATGAGTTGGGTCGCGAGAAGCTCGTGCTGGGTGCTTGGGGCTGCGACAATAACGGCTTTGATGCCGAGGCCGTGGCCGAGCTCTTCCGCGAGGAGCTCGCATCGGGCGACTTCAAGGTCAAGCAGGTGTTCTTTGCTGTGCCTTCTACGCGCTGGGATGAGGACTTCGCCAAGTTTGAGCACGTGTTGGCAAGCTTCCCCGAGCGCAACGAGGAGTCCTATGCCCAGGTGGCCGCCCGCGCCGCGGCCGCCCGTGCCGCCGAGCAGGCTCAGGCCGCTGCTGAGGACGATGAGGATGACGACGACTGGCGCAAATACCTGTAATCGGTATGTGCTGACAGATAGGTCGATCCGGCAGGAGAGACTGCTCCCGCCGGCTTTTTACTAGAGGAAGGGCTTACGATGAAAAACGTTCTGTGCTTTGGCGACAGCAATACCTATGGCTATGATCCGGCGGGCATGCGCGACGGCACCGCGGTGCGCTATGCGCACGATGTGCGCTGGTGCGGCGTGGCCCAGCGCGACCTGGGCGAGGGCTGGCACGTGATTGAGGAAGGCCTAAACGGCCGCACGACGGTGCGCGACGATATGTGCCATCTGGACACTAACCTCAACGGCATTCGCGCGCTTCCGATGCTGCTCGAGGCCCATAAGCCGCTGGACGCCATTGTGATCATGCTGGGCACCAACGACTGCAAGACGGTCTTTAGCGTGGGGGCTGCCGATATCGCTGACGGTGCCATGGCGCTGATTCGCACCGTCCGCGCGTTTCCCTGGACCGACGCTGCGCCTTGTCCGCGCATTCTGCTGATGGCTCCTATCAAGATCAAGCCGCAGATCGCCGATGTGTATATGACCGACTTTGACGAGCACTCCGTCGAGGCCTCGGAGCATTTTGCCGAATACTATGCGTATGTTGCCGAACAGTTTGGCTGCGACTTTTTGAATGCCGCTGATTTTGCCGAGCCGGGCGATATCGATTATCTGCACATGATGCCCGAAAGCCACGAGAGCCTGGGCCACGCCGTGGCAGCCAAGCTCCAAGAGATGCTTGGTGAGTAGCGCGACCCCAAGCCACCGCAAAGGGGACGGGCGCCTTTGCGGTGGCTTTGGACTGCGAATCTTAATACTGCCACATGTGGTTGACGGGGCCGGAGCCTTTGCCCATGTCAAAGCCAGCGGCGAGAGCACCCGTTAGGTAGGCCTTGCCGGCGTTGACGGCATCGGCAAGATCCATGCCCTGGGCCAGCGCGCAGGCGATGGCGGACGAAAGCGTACAGCCAGTACCGTGCGTGTTGCCGGTCTCGATGCGCTTGTGGCGGAACCACGTGGTGAGCGGATCGCCCAGATGGTTGCCCTCGTCATCGAGCGGCGCGGGCTCTGCTAGCACATCGTTGGCCTCGTTGACAAAATGCCCGCCCTTAACGAGAGACGCGCAGCCAAAGCGACGGGTGAGAAGCATGGCGGCATTTTGCTGCGTGCGTTCGGAATCGACCTCATAATCGAGCAGCGCCATGGCCTCGGGAATGTTGGGCGTGATAACGGTCGCCAGCGGGAACAGGCGGCGGATGAGTGCCTCAGCGGCATCCTCGGCAATGAAGCGAGCACCCGAGGTGGCGACCATGACGGGGTCGACGACGATATTTTGTGCGTCCCAGGCGCTCAAGCGGTCGGCGATAACCTCGATAATCTCGGCAGAGGAAACCATGCCGATCTTGACGGCGCTGGGTCGAATATCGTCAAAAACGGCATCGATCTGCGCCGCGACAATATCCGGGGAGATGTTCTGCACGGCGGTAACGCCCAGTGTGTTTTGCGCTGTGATGGCTGTGATGGCCGTCTCGGCATACAGGCGGTGCGCCGTGATGGTCTTGATGTCGGCCTGAATGCCGGCACCGCCGCTGGAATCGGATCCCGCGATGGATAGAACGGCAGGTACCTTGCTGCGATCCATGTTCGCTCCCTTGTCTGGTCGGATTCAAATGGGTCTTTTACCCCGCATTATAAAGAGGCCCAGGCCGGCGATATGCCGAACCCGGGCGCGAGATGCAATTTTTACGCAAATGCAAGCAAATGTTCACAGGTTAACAGTTGGCAGGTGCTGCGGCGAGCCCATAGGCGGTCGCGGCGATAAGGCTAGTCCTCCATGCCGAGATCGATCGTCGTACCCTCGAACACCTTGTTGACGGTGCGGACGGCGCACATCTTGCCGCACATGGTGCAGGTGCCCTCGGTGGCGGCGGGGGATTCCTCGTAGCGCTTCTTACCGGTGACCGGGTCGAGCGCGCACTTCCACATGGCGTCCCAGTCGAGCTTGCGGCGTGCCTGGCCCATCTTGTCGTCCATGTCGCGGGTGTGGGGCACCTTCTTGGCGATGTCGGCGGCGTGTGCGGCGATCTTGGTGGCCATGAGGCCGTCGAGCACGTCCTGGGCGTTGGGCAGGCACAGGTGTTCGGCGGGCGTCACGTAGCACAGGAAGTCGGCGCCCGAGCTCGCGGAGATAGCGCCGCCGATGGCTGCGGTGATGTGGTCGTAACCCACGCCGATATCGGTCACCAGCGGCCCGAGCACATAGAACGGGGCGTTGTGGCACAGGCGCTTCTGCAGCTTCATATTGGCGGCGATCTCGTCGAGCGCCATGTGGCCCGGTCCCTCGACCATAACCTGGACGCCGGCGGCCCAGGCGCGCTTGCACAACTTGCCGAGCTCAATCATCTCGGCGGTCTCGGTGGCGTCGTTGGAATCGTAGAGACAGCCCGGGCGGCAGGAGTCGCCGAGCGAGATGGTCACGTCGTACTCGTGGCAGATTTCGAGCACCTCGTCGTAGAACTCGTAGAACGGATTCTCGTTGCCGGTGACCTCCATCCATCCAAACAGCAGCGAGCCGCCGCGGCTGACGATGTTCATAAGGCGGCCGGTCTCCTTGAAAGTTTTGATGACCGATTTATTGATGCCGCAGTGGATGGTCATAAAGTCCACGCCGTCCTCGGCGTGTGCGCGCACGACCTCGAGCAGGTCGTCCTTGGTAAGTTTGACCAGCGGCTTTTCCATGTAGCCGATGGCGTCGTACATGGGGACGGTGCCCACCATGAGCGGCGTCTCGTCGATGAGCTGCTGGCGGAACTGGCGTGTCTTGCCCGAGTTGGAGAGGTCCATGATGGCGTCGGCGCCAAAGTCCTCGGCGATCTTGACCTTCTTCCATTCCTCGGCGGCATCGGCCTTGTCGCCCGAGATGCCCAGGTTCACGTTGACCTTGGTGGACAGGCCCTCACCGACGCCAAAGGCGCGCATGCCCTTTTTGATGTGCACGATGTTGGCGGGAATGGCGATGCGGCCGTCGGCCACGCGCTCGCGGATGTACTCGGGGTCGCGATGCTCGCGCTCGGCGACCTCCTTCATCTGCGGTGTGATCTGCCCGGCGCGGGCGAAGTCGATTTGCGTGACGAGCTTGGGCTCGGTCTGTGTGCTCATTGGCACGGCTCCCTTCGTTGGCATTACCCATATCAGGTTTGCGGGTCAGGGCGGGCGCGCCCAGTCTCAGCCTGCCGTCTTGTCCTGCAAGCTCCCCGTTTATGTAATGGGCTCAAGTATAGCTCGAATGGGTACGATTGGCCTAACGAGCGTGCCTGTGGGGAGGCGTACATGGAAGACAAGCATCTATATCGAGAGACGCAATGGGATGTATCGGCCGAGGAAAGCCGTGCGCACCATGGCCTTGTCGCGATTGGTTTTGCGGTGCTTGCCGTGCTGGTGATTGCCTTTTGTATCTGGACGTTTGGTGGTCGCGGCGGCGCTGAATGGGAGTTTGAGGCCGACGATGCCCTGCCGACCATGACAGTGAAGGTTACGGGCGGCAACACCGTTGCCGCGCCGGGCGACTATTGGTATCCGCGCGATGAGTTTGTCCAGCTGCAGCTGAGCGGTGGTTCCATTCCTGGTGAAGAGATCGAGCGCGCGACCTTCGATGCGTCGCTTAAGACGCTGTTGGTTGAGCTCAAAGATCAAGGGGATGTGCCCACGACCATGGATATCGCCTTGACGGAATGGCGTCTGGAGCCTCCGACGGGTGTTGCGGTGTCCGAGGTCGAGCACGTCAAGATTGCCTATCAGGACGGTTCGACAAATGAAATTGCCAAAGCCGACGGCTTGGCGGAATAGACGCCGTGCCTAGGCAGCACATTTAAAAGTAGCGGTGGTCCTACAAGGCCTGTTCGTTCAGGAAGACCAAAGTGTTTTTATTTGAAAGCTCGGGAAGGTGACGATAACCAACGTCGAACGCGGTGAGCCCGCTTACATCCTCGAGCTTGTTTTCTGCCATCCAGCGCACCATGGAGCCGCGTGCCTTTTTGCTGGCGGTCGATCGCTGGATGGGCTTGCCGTTGCGGACACCTTCGCCAAAGAGACAAGTGATGGTTGTGGCGTCGCCTGCGAGATGGGGTAGAACGGCCTTGGCGTACTCCACGCTGGCAAGGTTGACGACCGTGGTGTTGGAGCCGGTCGGCGCAATGGCGCATGCAAGTTTGTCGCCCCAAAACGCATAGAGGTCACGGGCGTTGTCGACGGCGAGCTTGGCTCCCATTTCGAGCCGATAGGGCTCAACGCCATGGAAAGGCCGCACGCATCCGTACAATCCGGAGAGGATCCAGAGATGGTTTTGCAGCCAGTCGAGTTGTGCGGCATCCATCACCTCGGGCGCCATGCTCTGGTATTGAATGCCGTGATAGGACATGACGGCAGGGGAGAGGTGACGGGCGAGTGCGGGATTGTCGAGATCGCCGTTTTTCAGGATGGGACCGAACTCGTGCAGGGTGTTGAGGCAAGGCCCCAGCAGTTTGTCACTCACGTTCCATAGCGCCTGCAGGCCGCCGCTGCCTTCATTTCGTTCGATATCTAGCAGTGCGTGGTGGAGGCGAGCCGTCTCGTGCGCAAAAGGTGGAATGCCCAGGACTTCAAAAGCATCTTGGGCCGCGCGCATCTGCTTGGCGGGCGAAATGATGACCTGCAGCATGGACTCTCCTCTGCCAAAAAAGTTGCGGTGGAATACGGTCTGTTTTGGCCGTTTATGGGCCAGTTTAGTCCGTATTTCACCGCAAGTTATAAGGGACTGGTTAGGCGCGCTCGAGGAAAGCCTTGTAGCCGCGGTAGGCCTCGTAGATGTCGGCCTTGTTGGCGACTTCCCACAGGGCGTGCATGGACAGGACGGCAACACCGGAGTCGATGACGTTCATGCCGTACTTGGCCATGATGTAGGCGATGGTGCCGCCGCCGCCCGCGTTGACGCGGCCGAGCTCGCAGGTCTGGAAGTCCACGCCGGCCTCGTCCATGATGTCGCGGACGAGGGCCACGTACTCGGCGTCGGCGTCGTTTGAACCGCCCTTGCCGCGGCTGCCCGTGTACTTGTTAAAGCACAGGCCACGACCCATAAAGGCGGCGTTCTTGGTTTCGAACTTGCCGGCATAGCCCGGGTCGAAGCCGGCAGACACGTCGGAGGAGAGCATGCGGCTGCGGGCGAGTGCGCGGCGTAGGGTCAGCGGGCTATCCTCGCCGGCGAGCGTCATGATCTCGGCGACGGTGTTCTCGAAGAAACGGCTCGTCATGCCGGTGGCACCTACGGAGCCGATCTCCTCCTTATCGACGATGAGCGTGATGCTCGTGCGCTCCACGTTGGCCACATTGATCTGGGCGAGCATGGAGGGGTAGGCGCAGACGCGGTCGTCGTGGCCATAGCCCAAAATCATGGAGCGGTCGAGGCCCATGTCGCGGGCGGGGCCGGCGGGCACGACCTCGATCTCGGCGGAGAGGAAGTCCTCCTCCTCGACGTCGTACTGCTCCTTGAGGATGTCCAGGAACATCTGCTTGACGGGCTCCTTGGGGGCGTCCTTGTCGTCCTCGTCAAACTTGACGGGACGGCCGCCCACGATCACGTCGAGGATCTCGGCGTCGACGGCGTCCTTGGCGGGCTTGGACATCTGCTCGCTCGAGAGGTGGATCAGCAGGTCGGAGATGGTAAAGACCGGGTCGTCCGCCTTGTCGCCGATGTTGATGTCGACGGTGGTGCCGTCCTTTTTGCAGATGACGCCTACAAGTGCAAGCGGGGAGGCCACCCAGTGGTAGCTCTTGACGCCGCCGTAGTAGTGCGTGTCGAGGTAGGCCATGTCGCCGGCCTCGAAGGCGGGATTTTGCTTGAGGTCCAGGCGCGGCGAGTCCACGTGGGCGCCCAGGATGTTAAAGCCCTGCTCGAGCGGGGTGGTGCCCAGGTTGACGAGCATAAGGTCCTTGCCGTGGTTGGCGGCGTACACCTTGTCGCCTGCCTTGAGCTCGCGGCCTTCGGCGATCACGGTCTCCAGGTCGACGTATCCCGCCTCCTCGGCCATCTTGATACCGGTCTTGACGCACAGGCGCTCGGTCTTGTTCTCGCTCAAAAACTGCTTATAGCCGCGGCAAAGCTCCTCGAGCTCCTCGACTTGCTGTGGCGTGTACTTTTTCCATGCGCAGGGACGCTCCATGACGCAGGCTCCTTTCGGATCGATCGTGCTGGTTGATGTACCGTGAGCCATCGTATCACGCGCGGGCTCGCGGCGGCAGGGGAGCTTGATGTGCAGTGGCCGCGGGGCGGGGAGCGTGTAAACTGGAGTGAGCAAACCGTGCCCAGCCCAAAGCGAGGTATTCAATATGTCTGACAAGCGCCGCACCTTTGCCGTTATTGACGGCAACTCGCTCATGCACCGCGCCTTCCACGCCGTGCCGCCGACCATGAACGCGCCGGACGGTCGCCCCACCAACGCGATCTTTGGCTTTCTGAACATGTTTCTCAAGATGATCGACGCCTTTAACCCCGACGGTGTGGTCGTGGCGTTTGACAAGGGCAAGCCGCGCGTACGCATGGAGATGCTGCCGCAGTATAAGGCGCAGCGTCCGCCCATGGATCCCGATCTGCACGCGCAGTTTCCCATGATTAAGGAGCTGCTCGCCGCGCTCAACGTGCCGATTTTGCAGTCCGAGGGCTGGGAAGGCGACGATATCCTGGGTACCATGGCTCGCCTGGGTGAGGAAGCCGGCTGCGACGTGCTGCTGGTGACCGGCGACCGCGACATGTATCAGCTTGTGACCGAGCACGTCAACGTGGTCTCGACCCGCAAGGGTCTGTCCGACGTAGCGATTATGACGCCCGAGAGCGTGGATGACCTGTATCACGGCATTACGCCGGCGCTCGTGCCCGATTTTTACGGTCTGAAGGGTGATACGTCGGACAACATTCCCGGCGTACCGGGCATCGGCCCCAAAAAGGCGAGCGCGCTCATCGCGCAGTACGGCAGCTTGGACGAGGTCATCGCGCACGCTGACGAGGTCAAGGGCAAGATGGGCGAGAACCTGCGTGCGCACATCGACGATGCGCTGCTGAGCCGCAAGGTTGCGACCATTCGCACCGATGCGCCTGTCGAGCTCGACTTTGACGAAACGTCCTTCCCGGCGTTTTCTGCCGATGAAGTGTCCGCGGCACTGGGAGCACTCGGCATTACGGCCATGCAGAACCGTTTCTTGTCACTGATTGGTGGCGAGGGTGGGGCTGCGGTCACCGCCAGCGCGTTTGAGATTCCCCCCGTTATGCGCGCTGCCGCCGGCGATGCCGAGGCGCTCGCTGCCGTTGCCGCCGAGGTTACTCGTGCGATCGAGGCGGGCGAGTGGATTGCCGCCGTGGTGGACGATGACAAGGAGGAGGGTGCGCTCTTTGGCCTGACGCGTACGCTGTGGCTGGCGACGTCCAAGGGGCTGCTTGCGCTTGAGGAGGGCGACGGCGGTACCACTGGCGTAGTCGATGGCTTCAACTTCGCCCACGGCGTGATTGCCGGCGTGCTTGCGCGCCTGTTTATGGAGGGCCGCGTGGCGAGCCCGGATACGAAGGCGCTGCTGCATGAGCTTTCGCCCATCGATTCTTCCGAGCCCGAGCTCATGGATCCGCTGGCAGTCGATTCCACGCGCATCTTCGACACCGTGGTCGCCGCCTACCTGTTGGATTCCGACCGCTCCGAGTTTGACGAGGCGTATCTGGCCGATACCTATCTGCAGATGGCGCTGCCTGCGGTGCGCGGTGCGGAGGGTGCTGGCGAGGATGCTCCTGCGCCCGCCGCTCGCACGGCGGCCTTGACGCTGGCACTGGTCGCACCGCTGCGCGACCGCATGGCACGCGAGAACGCCGCCAACGTGTTCGATGGCATCGAGATGCCGCTCGTTCCGGTACTTGCCAAGATGGAGCGCGCGGGCATGCTCGTGGACCCCGACCGCCTGCACAGTCTGTCCGAGGGCTTGGCGACCCAGATTACCGAGGTCGAGCGCAGCATTCGCGACCTGGCGGGTGACGAGACCTTTAACATTGGCAGTCCCATGCAGCTGTCGCACGTACTCTTTGATGTGATGGGGCTTCCGACCAAGGGCCTCAAAAAGACCAAGCGCGGCTACTATTCGACCAACGCCAAGGTGCTGAGCGATCTTGCCCGTGACCACGAAATCGTGCGCCTGATCTTGGATTGGCGTGAGAAGTCCAAAATCAAGTCCACCTATCTGGACACGCTGGGCCCGCTGCGCCGCGGTGACGGTCGCGTGCACACCACGTACAACCAGACCATCACGGCAACGGGGCGTCTGTCCTCGAGCGACCCGAACCTGCAGAACATCCCGACGCGCTCTGAGCTGGGCCGTACCGTCAAGACGGCGTTTTCGGCAGGCGAGGGAAGCGTCTTTTTGGCGGTGGACTACTCGCAGATCGAGCTGCGTCTGCTGGCACATCTCTCAGGTGACGAGCACCTGGTGCGCGCCTTTAACGAGGGCGAGGACTTCCATGCCGAGACGGCGGCACGCGTGTTTGGCGTGCCGGTGTCCGAGGTAACGCCCGACTTGCGCAGTCGCGCCAAGGCCGTGAACTTTGGCATTGTGTATGGCCAGCAGGCCTACGGTCTGTCGCAGTCGCTGCATATCTCGATGGCCGAGGCACGCGACATGATCGACCGCTACTATGAGGCCTATCCGGGTGTGCGCACGTTCCTCGACAACGTGGTGGTGCGTGCCAAGCAGACAGGTTACGCCGAGACCATGTACGGCCGCCGTCGCCACATTCCGGAGCTCAAGGCCAAAAATCCGCAACTCCGCGGCTTTGGCGAGCGCACGGCCATGAACCACCCCATGCCTGTCTCTTATACACATCTC
>URWZ01000005.1 GCA_900551625.1 uncultured Collinsella sp. | reverse complement strand
CTAACTACCAACCTTTAAGCCGGTCCGGAGAGACCGGGAAGGAGAATTATGGCGAATAACCATACTGCGGGCACTTCTGCCCGCACCTTCGCGCCCAGCGAGCTTTGCCAGCGCATGCTGGCCAAAACCAGCAAGGGCACCTGCGGTCCCTGCATCCTGTATCTTGAGGATGGGACCATTTTTTATGGCCGTGCATGTGGTGCCGAGGGCACCGCAACCGGCGAGGTCTGCTTTAACACGTCGCTCGAGGGCTACTTTGAGGTCATGACCGACCCGAGCTATGCCGGCCAAATCGTAACCATGACCTATCCGCAGATTGGTAACTACGGCATTGACGAGGCAGACGTCCAGTCGGCCTTCCCCGGCGATACCGCTCGTCCCGCGAGCGCGCCCGCTATGCGCGGCATGGTCGTCCATGACATGTGCGCCACGCCTTCTAACTGGCGCTCGGCCGTCAGCGTACCGGCGTACCTGCGCGCTCACGGCATCGTCGCTATCGAGGGTGTCGACACTCGTGCTCTTGTGCGTCACCTGCGCGACAACGGCTCCAAGATGGGCATTATCTCGACGGAGGTCTTTGACGTCGCCGAGCTTGCCGAGCGCCTGTCCGCCGCGCCCACGCTGGTCGGTGAGAACCTGGTCAAGACCGTGAGCTGCCCTGAGCCCCATATCTTTGCTGCGAGCGACCTGCCCGCCGAGCATAATTTTGCGCTGACTCCTGCTGTCCCCGCCCGCCACAACGTAGTCGCGTACGACTGCGGCGTCAAGCGCGGCATCCTGGAGGGCCTGGTCCGTGCCGGCTGCAACCTCACCGTCGTGCCGTGGGATACGCTCGCGCGTCAGGTGCTCGACATGAATCCCGATGGCGTCTTTTTGTCCAACGGCCCCGGCGACCCCGATGCCGTGGTGGAGACCTACGAGCAGGTACAGAAGCTGATCGGCAAGGTGCCGGTCTTTGGCATCTGCCTCGGTCATCAGATGATCAGCTTGGCGTGCGGCGCCCAGATGGAAAAGCTCAAATTCGGTCACCGTGGCGGCAACCAGCCGGTTATGAATCTGGTCAGCCGCCGCGTGGAGATTACCGCGCAAAACCACGGCTTCGGACTGCTGTTCCCCAGCTTGGGCAAGCTCGTCCCCGAGCTTTCGGGCGGCGAGACCGAGCACGCGGCCGATGGCGATCTGCGCATCTGGGTACGCCGCGGTATCGCGCCGGTCGTGATGAACGAGCGTTTCGGCCGCATTCGCCTGACGCACGTGAATCTCAATGATGGCACCGCCGAGGGCATCCAGCTGCTCGACGCGCCGTGCTTCTCGGTCCAGTATCATCCCGAGGCCTCGCCCGGCCCCACCGATGCCCACTATCTCTTTACCGCCTTTACGCGACTCATGGACGGCGAGGAGAACTACCTGGACATCGACACCGCGAAGGACCGCCTGGCTGGCTGGAATTTCGCTGACAATGGTTCCGCCGCGACCGAGACCGAGGAGAACTAACATGCCGAAACGTACTGACATCAAGCGTATCCTCGTCATTGGCTCGGGCCCCATCGTCATCGGCCAGGCCTGCGAGTTCGACTACTCCGGCGCCCAGGCCTGCAAGGTGCTCAAGGAGGATGGCTTTGAGGTCATCCTGGTCAACTCCAACCCGGCGACCATCATGACCGACCCGGGCTTGGCCGACCGCACCTATGTCGAGCCCATCACCGCCGAATTTATCGAGCGTGTGATCAAGAAGGAACGACCGGACGTGCTGCTGCCCACGCTGGGCGGCCAGACCGGTCTGAATGCCGCCGTCGAGCTGGCAAAGGACGGCACGCTCGACAAGTACGGTGTCGAGATGATCGGCTGTGACCTTGCCGCCATCGAGCGCGGCGAGGACCGCAAGCTCTTTAACGAGGCCATGGCCGAGATCGGCCTGGAGGTCGCGCGCTCGGGCTATGCCTACAGCGTGGCAGACGCCGAGGGCATCGCCGAGCGCGTGGGCTATCCCTGCGTACTGCGCCCGAGCTTTACCCTCGGCGGCGCCGGCGGCGGCATCGCTCACACCCACGAGGAGCTCGTCTCCATCGTGAGCCAGGGCCTTGAACTCTCGCCTGCTCATGAGGTGCTGGTCGAGGAATCCATCGAGGGCTGGAAAGAGTATGAGATGGAGGTCATGCGTGACCACGCCGGCAACGGCATCATCGTGTGCTCCATCGAGAATCTCGACCCCATGGGCGTGCATACCGGCGACTCCATCACCGTGGCGCCGGCGCAGACGCTCTCCGACCTTGAGTATCAGCGCATGCGCGTGGCCTCGCTCGCCATTCTGGAGAAGATCGGCGTCGAGACCGGTGGCTCCAACGTGCAGTTTGCCGTGAACCCCAACACCGGTCGCTTGATCGTCATCGAGATGAACCCGCGCGTGAGCCGTTCGTCCGCGCTGGCCTCCAAGGCCACGGGTTTTCCCATCGCTAAGGCCGCCGCGCGCCTGGCTGTGGGCTATACGCTCGACGAAATCGTCAACGACATCACCAAGGCCACGCCCGCCTGCTTTGAGCCCACGATCGACTACTGCGTCGTTAAGGTGCCGCGCTTTGCCTTCGAGAAGTTCAAGGGTACCGACCCCACGCTCACCACGCGCATGAAGGCCGTAGGCGAGATCATGGCGATCGGCCGCACCTTTGAGGAGGCCTTCGGCAAGGCCATGCGCTCGCTGGAGGACGGCCATCAGGGCATTTGCGCCGGTGGCAAGGAGGGTGCCGACAAGCTGAGCGACGACGAGCTCGCCCAGGCTGTGGCCACCCCGACCGAGCACCGCATTTTCTTTGTGGTCGAAGCCCTGCGCCGCGGCTGGGACATCGCGCGTATCCACGCTATTTGCGGTATCGATCCGTGGTACCTCAACCGTATCAACGACATGGTGCAGGTTCAGGAGAGCATCCGCGGCCTGCGTGTGGAGGATATCGACGCCGACGCGATGCGCTTGCTCAAGCAGTACGGCACGAGCGACGCCGAGATCGCCGCGCTGACCGGCTCGGACGAGCGCTTTGTGCGCGCCTATCGCAAGGGTCTGGGCGTGGTTCCCAGCATGAAGACGGTCGATACCTGCGCAGCCGAGTTCTCGAGCGCCACGGAGTACCACTACAAGACCTACGAGAACATCTACCGCACGAGCCCGGATGCCAAGAAGTGCGTGGCTCCCGACGAGACCACGCCGGCGGACAAGCCCAAGGCGATGATCCTGGGCGCCGGCCCCAACCGCATTGGTCAGGGTATCGAGTTCGATTACTGCTGCGTGCACGCGAGCTACGCGCTGGCGGCCCGCGGCTTTGAGACCATCATGGTCAACTGCAACCCCGAGACCGTCTCGACTGACTACGATACCTCGGACCGCTTGTACTTTGAGCCGCTCACCTACGAGGACGTTATGGACGTCATCGATGTTGAGCGTCCCGACGGCGTCGTGGTGACGCTCGGCGGCCAGACCCCGCTTAAGCTGGCGCGCATGCTCGAGGAGAGCGGCGTGAACATCATGGGCACCAAGCCCGATGCCATCGACTTTGCCGAGGACCGCGAGCGCTTTGCCGCCCTGCTCGACAAGCTGGGCATCATGTATCCGCCGGCGGGCCAGGCCACCTCGTTTGAGGAGGCCGAGGCCGTGGCCGCGCACATCGGCTACCCGCTGCTGGTGCGTCCGAGCTACGTGCTGGGCGGCCGCGGCATGATGATCGCCTACGATGCCGAGCATCTGCGCGATTACATGGCCGAGGCTGCGCGCATTAGCCCCGACTACCCGGTGTATCTGGACCGCTTCCTGGAGGGTGCGATCGAGTCCGACGTCGACGCCTTGTGCGACGGCGAAGAGGTCTACATCGGCGGCATTCTGGAGCATATCGAGGAGGCCGGTATTCACTCCGGCGACTCTGCGACCTGCATCCCGCCGTTCAGCTTTAGCGAGAGCCTGCAGGCGAAGCTTCGCGAGACCACGCGCCGCATCGCGATGGCGCTGGGAGTCCGCGGCCTGGTCAACGTGCAGTACGCCATCAAGGGCGAGACCGTCTACGTGATCGAGGCCAACCCGCGCGCGAGCCGCACCGTGCCGTTTATCTCCAAGGCCACCGGCGTGCCGCTGGCCAAGTGCGCGGCGCGTATCATGGCGGGCGATTCCATCGCGAGCCTGGGCCTGCCGAGCGACGAGCGTCAGCTCGATTGGTTCTGCATGAAGGAAGCCGTTATGCCCTGGGGTCGTTTCCCCGGTGCCGACGTTATCCTGGGGCCCGAGATGAAGTCGACGGGCGAGGTCATGGGTATCGCCAAGAGCTATCCCGAGGCATACGCCAAGACGCAGCTGGCGATCGACTACAAGCTGCCCGATCCGAGCTGCGGCAAGGTGTTCATCAGCGTATGCGACCGCGACAAGCGTCATATCCTTTCGGTCGCGCGTATCCTGCGCTACCTGGGCTTTGACATCTGCTCCACCGAGGGTACGGCGCGCGTGCTGCGCGGCGGCAACGTGACGTGCGAAGTCGTGGAGAAGATCAGCGGCCCGCACGACGGCGAGCGTCCCAACATCGGCGACCTCATCGCCGATGGCAAGATTGCGGTAATCATCAACACGCCGTACGGTCCGGGCTCGCGTGGCGATGGCTACCTGCTACGTACCGAGGCCGTGCGTCGCGGCGTGACCTGCGTGACGGCGATGTCTGCCGCCAACACCTACGTGAGCGCCATCGAGGCGGTGCGCGAGGACCAGCAGGGTCACGGCAGCGCCAACGACATGGGCATGGACGTCATCGCCCTGCAGGACCTGCCGCAGTACACGGTGTAGTTGACCTGGTCGGCCGGGGTGGGAGGGGCCGAGATTTCCCCCTTTCGCTCCGGCTGCAAGCAGAGTCGCTCAGGAGGAAACTCGGCCCCTCCCGCCCCGGCCTGCGGTGACTTGGCTGCACCGTGTGCTGCGGAAGGGGCTTTGCGCGATGACTAGGGCTGAATAAAAAGTGAGTGTGGGATCCGCCGTTCGTTCGAACGGCGGATCCCACGTTAATATTTCAGCCAACGTACGTCATAGCAATCCCCGGTAGGTCGAGGGTGCCCCGCGGCGGTCTGGCGTTTTCATCTGAACGACTTTGCGAAGCAACCGGAGTGAAGATGAAAACGCCAGACCGCCGCGGGGCACACGCAGACCGCAGGGACGGGAGCAGCTATACTACTCTCAGTAGTTAAGGGTCGCGGATTCGCCGCGTCACCGCTCTCAACAGGAGGTCTTTGTTTATGGCAGATCAGAAGCCGGTTGTCGGGATCATCATGGGCTCCAAGTCCGATCTGGGCGTTATGGAAGGTTGCACCGCCGAGCTCGAGGCACTGGGCGTGCCCTATGAGCTCGTGATTGCGAGCGCGCACCGCACGCCGGCGAAGGTCCATGAGTGGGCCTCGACTGCTGCCGACCGCGGCATCAAGGTGATTATCGCTGCTGCCGGCAAGGCTGCTCACCTGGGCGGCGTCGTGGCTGCGTTTACGCCGCTGCCGGTCATCGGCGTGCCTATGAAGACGAGCGATCTGGGTGGTATGGACTCGCTGCTGTCGATGGTGCAGATGCCTTCGGGCGTGCCCGTTGCCTGTGTGGCCATCAACGGTGCCAAGAACGCTGCCATTTACGCCACGCAGATCCTGGGCGCCTGCGACCCCGAGTACCGCAAGGTTATCGAGAAGATGAAGCAGGAGATGGCTGACGCCTAAGCGCTCTGCCAGTCCATTTGCAGCATAAGGAGAGCCATGTCCGACTATCAGGGAAAGCGTTTTTCGGCTTCTCGGATTTCCGATCCAGCCAAGTCGGGAGCAGCCCGCGCGCCGCAGCAGGGTCGGACATCCTCTCCTCAACAGCCGCGCGCGCCGCGCCCCGTGACGCCGGCGAAGCATCGCCGTCAGGATACGCCCGCTGCATATCGCCCTTCGTCATACAGTACGGCCAAGAAGTCACCTCGCTCTTCGGCGCATGCCGCGCCATCGAGCTATACCGAGCCGCCGCGCAAAAAGCGCCGCTCCGTCATTCCCATTCTGCTCATCATCATCGGCATTGGCCTGATCGTTGCTGCGGCCGCCATCTTTATCAACGCGCAGATTGGCTACAAGCAGGCGAGCGAGTCGTATCAAAAGATCGAAAAGCAATATGTGAGCGACAAGGACGCCAGCGGCGTGCCGATTATCGACTTCAACGCGCTTGCCCAGACAAATCCCGAGGTTGTTGGTTGGATTTACACGCCCGGCACTAACATCAACTACCCCGTGGTGCAAACCAACAACAACTCCAAGTACCTCAACACGCTGTTTGACGGTACGGCCAATGCCTCGGGAGCCATCTTCTTGGATAGCGACGACACCGCGCCGGGCATGGTGGATCAGCAGACCACGATTTACGGTCATCATATGAATGACGGTTCGATGTTCAACGTGATTTCGGATACGACCGATCAAGCGACGTTCGACAGCATGGAATACGTGTACTACATCACGCGCGATGCGACGTATAAGTTGCGCCCGCTGGCGACCAAGGTGGTCGAGGACACGTATGCCAAGGCGCGCACGCCCAACTTTGAGGGCGATGACGGACTGAAGAATTACCTGTCCGAGATGCTCGACGGTGCCTCTGCCGTGGCGAGTGATGCCACCGATCGTGCCGCTTCGGCAACCAAGGTCGTAACGTTTGTGACCTGCCGCTCGCTGTCATTTAGCAATACGCGCGCAGTCATGGTGCTCACGCCGGTCGAGGAATAAGTGGTTCGAGAGTAGCTAAAAGAGCCCCGTCCCAAATGAGCTACTCGACGACAGTAAAAAGGAGAAATGATGCTTGAAAGTGGCAAATCGATGCCTTCGGTTGATGCCTGGCTGCGCGAAGCCAAGGCCGATGCTTCGGCGGCTGATTGTGGGATGTACCTGACACACAACGGCGTGGTGCGTGCGACGCCCAAGGCCGAGGTGCGTGGGGTCGAGACAGATGGTGTGGCGCCTGGGCATAAGGTGGGCGGCATGGTGTTTGGCTTCGATGCCGAAAAGGTGCAGGCCGCTATCGAGGCAACGCGCGCGATGCCGGGTATCGGCTATGTGCGCGTGTGGCTGGCGAGTGGCGAGCTTACCGTGGGCGACGACATCATGCTCGTACTCATTGGCGGAGACATTCGCCCGCATGTCGTCGATGCGCTGCAGGCGCTCGTCGGTACCATCAAAAATGAGTGTGTGAGCGAGGTCGAGCGCGAGGCGTAAGGCCGGCAGCAGCACTCGCCAACAAAAAGCCCGCTGGCAGTTCAATCAGTCTGCCAGTGGGCTTTTCTGTGCGTTGAATAATCTCGGCATTGCGTGGCGCTACACGCGCGTCGCATCCTTGGGGCTCATGGTCATGCTCTGGAAGCGGTTCTCCATGTAGTCGTTATCGAAATACTTGCCGTAGAACTGCGCGACGGGAATATCCGGCTCCGTGCCGTTGACGCGCTGGTACCAGTAGTCGAGCGACTGCAGCGTCATGACGCCGTCGACCAGCATAATGACGGTAAAGATGACGGTAGCCGAGTAGCGACTCTTCCACGGAATCATGTTGATGAGCTTGAGCAGCCTCGGCAGCAGCAGCTTGATCCAGATAAGGCCACCCAGGCCCCACAGGCAGGCAAAGCCCGTGCAGGTGCGTCCGCCCGTAAGGACGGCGAGTGGGTCGGGCATGCCGAACAGTTTCATGTGCGAGTAGCTCCACGACACCACGCCAAATGAGGTCTGCATAAACCAGCCTACAAACACCTCGAAAGCGCCGCCGATCAGGGCACTTACCAGGAAAATGATCAGAGGATTCTTTTTATAGAAGCGGTTGAGCGCCATGGTCATGAGCACCGCGCCAAATCCGTAGATGGGGCTAAAGGGGCCAAATAGCATACCGGCCCGGTCCTGATAGACGCCGGGATCGACGACGACCATATGCCAGACTTCCTCGAGAATGAGACCTAACACGCTGCAGACGAAGAATACCCAGAACAGGTTGAAGTAGTTGAGCTTGATGTAGCCCTCGCCGGTTTCGTCGCGGCCGAGCATCCCCTCGGCGGCGGCATCGCGGTCGAGCATCTCTTGCAGACGGCGCTGCAGTTCGCGCTCCTGGCGTAGCGTGGGGTCGACGGTGGCCGACAGCGCAATGAGGATACCGAGCTGAATGGCGGGGCGCAGCAGGAAGGGTCCGATACCCTGGAGCATCACGTCAACTAAAAGCTCCACGACGGTAAATGCGATGAGGACGTAAGACAGGCGGGCGGCATTGCGCCGCTGGTCCTTGATGAGGTCCAGGCCAAAGACGATCAAGATGATCGCGCTTGCCGCCGAGAGCATAATGCCGGCGACGATAAGGCCAACCGCGACCAGGGTGTTATCACCGAGCTTAGCGGCGGCGTTGCCGTTAATGAGTGCGGTGATGACCTGCCACATAAAGACGGCGACCGACGGGAGTGTGCCCACGCCGGACAGGATGCACAGGACGGCGTACACTTTAATGATGAGGGGAATCTTCTTGACCTCCGTGGCGCTGGGGACGCTGGGGTCGAGTTCGTTTCGATCCATACAGAACCTTTCTCGCTTTGTCCTAGGTTACTAGGATACGCCGCCGACCTGCTAAAAGACAGGACGAACGTCCCAATTGCATCTTTGCAATCCCCAACGGTGGACGCGGCGGCCATATGGGGGCGCGGGCGCTTGCACTGGGCAGACCGATAAAATGTTTGGCCGCAAAACGGATTATTAGCTCGGTGGGCTTTTAAAAAGCGCTGCTCATGCGCTGGGGAGCGCGTCGCGCCGTGCGTATAATAAGGCGGGTAACGCCAAAATACGAGGCTCTGAGGGGATGCCATGTCTCAAGAAACCATCCGCGCGGCCGAGCGTGCCGCGGGACAGGTGAACGCCATGTCGACGTATGATCCGGACTCCGACCAGCTGCATGAGGAATGCGGCGTTTTTGGTGTGTGGGCGCCCGATCGCGACGTGGCTCGACTGACGTACTTTGGCCTGCGTGCACTGCAGCACCGTGGCCAAGAATCGGCGGGAATCGCTGTTGGTGACGGCGGTACGGTTATGGTCCGCAAGGACCTGGGCCTGCTCGACCGCGTGTTCTCCAATGCCGACTTATCGACGCTCTCCGGTCAGCTGGCCGTGGGCCATGTGCGCTATGGCACCGCCGGCGCCAAGAACTGGGAAGCCTCTCAGCCGCACCTCTCTACCATCAATAGCGTCATTATCGCGCTCGCGCACAACGGCACCCTCGTCAACACCGACGAGCTGCGCCGCCAGCTGATCGAGCTGGGCGTACCGTTCCTCTCCAACTCGGATTCCGAGGTCGCGACCAAACTCATCGGCTACTTTACCCAGCGTACTGGCCATCTGCGCGAGGGCATTCGCAAGACCATGGAGCTCGTGCGCGGCGGCTACGCCATGACACTCATCAACGAGCAGGCGCTCTACGCATTCCGCGACCCGCACGGCATTCGCCCGCTCGTGCTGGGCAAGCTCGTGGACGAGGGCCTGGATCAGGCCGACGCCGCATCCGTTTCGCAGCTGCCGTCGCAGGACGGCGCCGCGACGGTCGACGCCACCACCCATGTCACCCGCGCCGGCGGCTGGGTCGTCGCCTCCGAGACTTGTGCGCTCGACATTGTGGGCGCTGAGTACGTCCGCGACGTCCGTCCCGGCGAGATTTTGCGCATCAGCGCCGAGGGCCTTGTGTCTGAGCAAGGCGTGCCTGCCGCCGAAGAGCCTGCTAACTGCATCTTTGAGCAGGTCTACTTCGCTCGCCCCGACTCCATCATGAACGGCAAGAGCGTCTACGCCTGCCGTTATGACATGGGTCGTCAGCTGGCACATGAGGAGCCCGTCGAGGCCGACCTGGTCATCGGCGTTCCCGACTCCGGCCTGCCGCCCGCGGAGGGCTATTCGCACGAGAGCGGCATTCCCTTTGGCGAGGGCCTCATCAAGAACCGCTACGTGGGCCGTACGTTTATCGAGCCTACGCAGGAGCTGCGTGCCATGGGCGTGCGTATGAAGCTCAACCCGCTGCGCGACAACATCGAGGGCAAGCGCCTAGTCGTCATCGACGACTCCATCGTCCGCGGCACCACCATGGTGCAGCTCGTCAAGATGCTGCGCAACGCCGGCGCCAAGGAGATTCATATCCGCATCAACTCGCCCGAGGTCATCTGGCCGTGCTTCTACGGTATCGATACCGACGTGCAGTCGCAGCTTATCAGCGCCAACAAGACGGTCGACGAGATTTGCGAGTACATTGGCGCCGATTCGCTGGCTTTCCTTTCGGTCGAGGGCCTGCTGAAGGTCATGCCCAAGGGCGGTTACTGCGATGCGTGCTTTACCGGACGCTACCCCGTGGCGATTCCCGAGAGCTTTGGTCGCGACAAGTTCATGGAGGGCTTTAAGCCCCGCAACCTGGACAAGCCGCTGCACTTTGACGACGACGCCGTGGTCGAGAAATACGACGACCGCAGCTGGGAAGAGGAGCACGGCGAGGCCTAAAACCTGCCATGTGGGGACAGGTTTATTTTGGTAGGTTTTACCTGCTGTTTTGTTGATATGACGGCGCGTGCTGTTATGGCGCGCGCCGAAATGAACGCAACTATGAGCACCGTTTGGCGTCCGCGCGGCGCCACGGTAGTGGGGGAGGAAGGCTCAGATGAGCGACAGCAAGCATGTGACGTACGAGGACGCCGGCGTCGATACCGCCGAGGGCGGCCGCGCCGTCGATGCTATTAAGCAGATGGTCAAGGACACCAACCGCCCCGAGGTTATCGGCGGCATCGGTGGCTTTGGTGGCCTGTTCTCGGCCGCCGCGCTCAAGGATATGGAAGACCCGATCCTGATCAGCGGCACCGACGGCGTGGGCACCAAGCTCGTGCTCGCCCAGATTATGGACCGTCACGAGACGGTGGGCCAGGACCTGGTCGCCATGTGCGTCAATGACATTTTGGCTTCGGGCGCCGAGCCGCTGTTCTTCCTGGATTACGTTGCTATCGGTCACATTGAGGCCGAGCACATGGCAAAGATCATCAAGGGCGTGGCCGACGGCTGCAAGCTCGCGGGCTGCGCGCTCGTGGGCGGCGAGATGGCCGAGCACCCGGGCGTCATGGCTCCCGCCGATTACGACCTCGCCGGCTTTACCGTGGGTGTTGTCGATCGTCCCAAGATGCTCGACCCTGCGAACGTTCGCCCCGGCGATGTGATCCTGGGCCTGCCCTCCACCGGCGTGCACTCCAACGGCTACTCGCTCGTGCGCAAGGTCATCGGTGTCGACGGTATCAAGCCGGGTACGCCCGAGGCTGCTGCTAAGGCCGAGGAACTGAGCCGTCCGCTCGAGGAGCTCGGCGGCGCTTCGCTGGCCGACGCTCTGCTGGCTCCCACGCGCATCTACGTCAAGCCGATTCTGGAGCTACTCCGCGGTGGTGCCAACGTGCACGCCATTGCCCACATCACCGGCGGCGGCATTACCGAGAACCTCAACCGCGCGCTCGCCGACGACGTCGATGCCGTGGTCACCCGCAACGGCGCCGAGATGGGTTGGGATGTTCCGCCCGTCATTACTTACGTGTCGCGTCAGGCCGAGCTTGCGCCCAACGAGGCATGCAAGACCTTCAACATGGGCGTCGGCCTGTGCCTGATCGTCGCCCCCGAGGACGAGGCCGCGGTGACCGAGGCTCTGGTCGCGCTGGGCGAGAAGCCGTTCCGCGTGGGCGAGTGCGTCGAGGGTTCCGGTAAGGTCGTGTACTCCGATGAGCGCTAACGAGCAGATGACTGCTGCCGCGAGCCTGGGCTTTGTGCCCTACACCCGTCCGACCGGCACCGATACGGCCGAGCCGCTCAAGATTGGCGTGCTTATCAGCGGCTCGGGTACCAACCTGCAGGCGCTGATCGACCTGATCGCCGCCGGCAAGCTCAACGCCTCGATTGAGCTTGTGGTGTCGAGCCGTCCTTCGGCCAAGGGCCTGCAGCGCGCCGAGCGTGCGGGTATCCAGACGCTCACACTGTCCAAGGACGTCTATGCCGACCCCATCGCAGCTGACGAGATCATCGCGCATGAGCTGCTCGAGCGCGGCTGCGAATATGTGGTCATGGCCGGCTACATGCGCATGGTGCACACGCCGCTGCTGGCGGCGTTCCCCAATCGCGTGGTCAACCTACACCCGGCACTGCTGCCGAGCTTTACCGGCGCCCATGCGATCGACGATGCCTTTGCGCGCGGCGTCAAGGTGACCGGCGTGACCGTGCACTTTGCCAACGAGATCTACGACAACGGCCCCATCATCGCCCAGCGTGCGCTGGCTGTTGAGGAGGGCTGGGACGTCGACACGCTCGAGGAGCACATCCACGCGATTGAGCACGTGCTGTATCCCGAGGTCGTGCAGATGCTCGCCGACGGTCGCGTTCACGTGCTGGAGAGCGGCAAGGTCGCAATTGATGCGCCTCGCGGCTAGTGGCGCACAGTACAATTTAGCCGAGTAGTCAGGGTGGTCATTGGCGCCAAGGCGCAAGTGGCCATCCTTTGTTTTAGGTAGTCATCGGGGACGTTCTTAAACGACTAGTCATTGGGGACGTTCTTGAATGACTAGTCGTTTAAGAACGTCCCAGGTGACTAGGTGAGAGAGGTGAGCGCATGGCGGATAACGAAGCGCTGTTTACGCCCGAGCTGGTGTTTTTTGATTGGGAGTGCGCGACGCCGGATGAGGTGTTTGCGCAGCTCGAGGACGAGCTCGCTCCGCGCGGCTACATTGCCGAGGGTTGGCTCAACGCCGTCCGCACGCGCGAGGACGCCTATCCCACGGGTCTCGCCATGCCGGCGGCAAACATCGCCATTCCGCATACCGATCCGGGATTTGTGGCCAAGCCCTATATTGCGGTGGTAAAGCCTGCCGCACCTGTTACGTTCAACGCGATGGCGGGCATGGGCGCCCCCGTGCCGGCACAGATCATCATCAATCTGGGTATTGCCGAGCCGGGCGGCCAGGTCGAGGCCCTGCAAGCGCTTATGAATATCTTTATGGATGCCGATGCCGCAGCCGATGTACTCGGCCAAACCACGCCGCAGGGCATGGTCGACGCCATCCGTCGCCACTTTTAAGGCCGGCACCTGGGGACTGTCCCTAACTGCCGGCAGAAAAGGAACGTCCCTAACTGCCAGCTGCCAGACCTGTCCCCTTTGCACCAAAATGGTGCAGATTAACCTGTCCCCCATGCACCAGGTGTGCCGCGGGGGCTGCGTTGTGACACAATGGCGTTTGTTCGATTCGTGATGCGAAAGGCCAAACATGGCAAATAAGAAAAAGAACCTCGAGGCCGCGCCGACGCCCGAGCAACAGGCTCGCGCCGCCTCCAGCTCTCGCAAGAAGCAGCGCAAGACCTATGTGTCCAAGACCGTCAAGATTGTCCTGGTGGTCATCGGCGTGCTGGCGATGCTGCTCTCCGTCTCGGCCATGGCGTGCTCCGGTCTGATGTCGCAGACCGAAAGCACCAGCTCGGGCTATAAGCTCACTGGTGGTGTGGCTGCCACTATCAACGGCACCAACCTCACCGAGGACACCGTGACCAAGCAGATCATGGGCATGCGCACGTCCTACGGCTACACCAAGGATAAGGACTGGGCACAGTACCTGGTCGACAACGACCTCACGCCCAAGAAGTACCGCAAGCAACTCATCGACTCCTACACGCAGCAGATTCTGCTTCAACAGGCACAGAAGGAGAACGGCGTGACGGTGTCGGACGAGGAGGTCGAGAAGGCTTGGAAGGACGCGTGCAAGAGCGCGGGCGGCGCCGAGACCTTTAAGAAGACCCTTAAGACCTATGGCTACACCGAGGACACCTACAAGGACTCGCTCAAGGAGAGCCTGGCGCAGCAGAAGCTCAAGGATGCCGTGGCACCCACCAGCAAGCCCAAGGACAGCGAGATTGTCGATTACATCAATGAGAACCTGTCCAACTACAACGATGCCCGTCGTTCGTCGAATATCCTGATCAAGGTCGATTCTGACGCTTCCGACGAGGACAAGGCTGCCGCCAAGGCCAAGGCGCAGGAGTGCCTGGACAAGATCAACTCCGGCGAGCTGAGCTTTGAGGATGCCGTGGAGCAGTATTCCGACGACACCGGCTCCAAGGAGAAGAAGGGCGATGTGGGCTGGGACAAGCTCACTACCTTCGTCGACAGCTATCAGGCGGCACTCGAGGGACTCAATAAGGGCGATGTGAGCGACGTCGTCGAGTCGACCTATGGTTATCACATCATCAAGTGCACCGACTACTTCCACGTCGATAATCAGGTCGATGACATTAAGCAGGTGCCCAAGGACATCAAGAAGTACGTCTCCAACGTGGTGAAGACGCAGGCGGCAAGCACCGCGTACAGCGAATGGCTGGAGCAGTACAAGAAGGACGCCGACATCACCGTTAACCCCATGCCCAAGGACGTGCCGTACAACGTCAGCCTGAAGGGCGTCACCAAGAGTTCGACCGACGATTCGTCGACGACTGAGTAATCATGGAGCGGTGCTCGCGCGAGTGCCGCCCACGCTATTGAGGAGGATTTGCAGATGACCAACGAAGAGCTGCAGCAGGAAATGATCGCCGCCATGAAGGCCAAGGATAAGGTTCGCCTGTCCATCATTCGCCAGGTCAAGGCCGAGGTGAAGAATATTGAGGTTAACGAGCGCCGCGACGTGACCGAGGAAGACGTCAACAGCATGATCAAGCGTCTGATTAAGCAGACGAGCGAGACGCTGGAGATGTCCATCAAGGCCGGCACCGACCAGGACCGTACCGACAACCTGACCGAGCAGGTCAAGATTCTGGAGAGTCTGCTGCCCGCGCAGGTTTCGGGCGAGGAGCTCGAGGCCCTGATCGAGCAGGTTATCGCCGAGCTGGGTGCCACGTCTAAGAAGCAGATGGGCCAGGTCATGGGCGCTCTGGGCAAGGCCACCGGCGGCAACTTCGACAAGCCGGCCGCGGCAAAGATCGTCGGTGCAAAGCTTGCGTAATTTGTTACGCGGTTTTACCAAACCGCGTAACGGCTCGACGCTGCAAACCCGTACACGCGGCAATCTGACGTTCAATTTCAAGGGCGCGACCATAAGGTCTGCGCCCTTTCATTTCACGTCACCTTGCTCGCGTGTACGGGTTTTCGCTGACTTATGCTCAACAAGGGCGGTTGTATTATTTTCGGGCCTGATGAAGGGCACCTCCCCTGGCTGGTCGTTGGGTGCTCATTGGGGACAGACTTAAATGAGTGGGTTAAAGGTTGCGGGTTCTTTACGGGGATGTAGCGTGGGCTGCGGAAACGTGGTTCTTTCCGTACAATAGTGCAACTCGTGTAAACGCAGGGAAGGGACATTCATGGCAGACATGATCGAGATCAAGCATCTCAACAAGTACTTTGGCGACCTGCATGTGCTCAAAGATATCAACCTCACCGTCAAGCGCGGCGAGAAGCTCGTAATGATCGGGCCTTCCGGCTCGGGTAAGTCGACGCTCATCCGTTGCGTCGATTATCTGGAGGAGCCCACGTCGGGCGAGGTTGTCATCGACGGTACGCCGCTCACCAAAAAGAATCACCTGGAGATGGCTCGCAAGTACAGCTCCATGGTGTTTCAGCAGTTCAACCTGTATCCCAACATGACGGTGCTGGGCAACCTGACGCTCGCGCCCATCAAGCTGCAAAAGAAGAGCAAGGAGGAGGCGACCGAGATCGCCATCGCCGCGCTCAAGCGCGTCGGCATGGCGCATAAGGCCGGCGAGTATCCGCAGAATCTCTCGGGTGGTCAGCAGCAGCGCATCGCCATCGCCCGTGCCCTGTGCACCAAGCAGCCCATCATCCTGTTTGACGAGCCGACCTCGGCGCTCGACCCCGAGATGGTCCAGGAGGTTCTGGACGTTATGATTGAGCTCGCGCAGGAGGACATCACCATGATCTGCGTGACGCACGAGATGGGCTTTGCGCGCCAGGTGGCCGACCGCGTCATCTTTATGGAGGACGGCCGCATTCTGGAGGAGGGCACGCCCGAGCACTTCTTCGATAATCCCGAGAACCCGCGCTGCCGCGAGTTCCTGTCCAAGATTCTGCACTAGGCGCGGTGATGGACATGACGGATATGACGAGGGCGGCCGTGTCGCGCCGTCACTTTTTGCAGCTGGCTGGCGCCGGCATGCTCGCGCTGACGGGGACCGCGCTTACCGGTTGCGGCAACTCCACCAGCGGCGAGGACTCCGACAAGGGGTCCAAGCTTGCGGCCATCAAGTCGCGCGGCCATCTGAATGCCGGCGTTAAGAAGGACGTTCCCGGCTACGGTTATTACGACACCGCCAAGGACCGCTTTGAGGGCATGGAAGTCGATTTGTGCTACCAAATCGCCGCTGCCGTCTTTGGCGTGAGCTACAAGGAGGCCCGTGCCCAGGAGCTTGTCGAGTTTACCGACGTAACTCCCAAGACGCGCGGCCCGCTGATCGATAACGGCCAACTTGACGTGGTCGCGGCGACCTACACCATCACCGACGAGCGTAAGAAGAGCTGGGATTTCTCGACGCCGTACCGCACCGACTACGTGGGACTCATGGTCAAGAAGCGTTCGGGCTTTACCTCGATTGAGGATTTGGATGGCAAGGTCATTGGCGTGAGCCAGGGCGCCACCACGCAGAGCCTGATCGAGCAGATGATCAAGGACAACGGCTTTAGCTGCAAGCCCGAGTTTAGGGCCTTTAGCGGCTACCCCATCATCAAGAGTTCGCTCGACGCCGGCAATATCGACGTCTTTGCCATGGACCGCTCCACGCTGGCCGGTTACATGAACGAGACCGTTGAGCTGTTGCAGCCCGAGGTCAAGTTTGGCGAGCAGGGCTACGGCGTGGCGACCAAGAAGGGCTGCGACCTTTCCGCCGTGGTCGATCAGGTGATTTGCGATCGCCTGGCCGATGGCTGGCTCGACCAAGAGGTTAAGACCTGGGGTCTTGTATAGGCGCATCGTCCAAGGAAGGAATCAAATGCTCGAAGGATTATTTGACGCCGACCGTTGGTCGACGACATTTCAAAACATGGGGCCCTTCTGGGAGGGCTTTGGCGTGACGCTGCAGGTGGTCGTTGCCGGTCTGCTGCTGTCGCTGGTGCTGGGCACGCTGCTGGGCGTGTTCTCTACCACTCGTTCGCGCGTGCTGCGCGCCATAAGCCGCGTATACGTGGAGTTTTACCAGAACACCCCGTTGCCCGTGCAGGTGCTCTTTATGTACATGGCCGGTCCGCAGTTTTTGCAGGCCATAACCGGTGCCGACCAGCCGGTGCGCATCGCGCCGTTCGTGCTGGGCTTCTTGGGCGTGGGTCTGTATCACGCGGCCTACATCTCGGAGGTCATCCGCACTGGTATCGAGGCGGTTCCGCGCGGTCAGATGGAGGCGGCCCAGAGCCAGGGCTTCACCCGTGCGCAGGCGTACTGGTACATCGTGCTGCCCCAGACATTCAAGATCATTCTGCCGCCGCTGTGTAACCAGGCGCTCAACCTGGTCAAGAACACGTCGGTGCTGGCGCTTGTGGCCGGCGGCGACCTTATGTACCGTTCCGACAACTTTGTGAGTCTGTATGGTTATCTGCAGGGATACATCGTCTGTTGCCTTATGTACTTCATCATCTGCTTTCCGCTCGCCATGCTGGTGCAGTGGCTCGAGCGCCGCTCCAAGGAGCGTCCGCGCGGCGTGAGCCTGGCCGAGCTGGGGCTCGACAACGTAGAGGAGGCCTAGCGCATGGAAATCTTCAACGCGACCAACCTGCTCTACATTTGGGGCGGCTTTGTTAAGACGATCGAGATCTCGGCGCTGTCGATCTTTTTCTCGCTCATCTTTGGCACGGTGCTGGCGCTCGTTAAAAGCTATGCGCCCCGCCCGTTCCGTATTTTGGTGAGCGCCTATATCGAGCTGTTCCGCTGCACGCCGAACCTGCTGTGGATTCTGTTTATCTACTTTACGGTGCAGGGTTTGGACATTGTGATTTCGACCATCGCCTTTACGCTGTTTACCAGCGCTGTTATGGCCGAGATTGTGCGCGGCGGCCTCAACTCGATTCCGCGCGGCCAGTTTGAGGCAGCGCAGAGCCAGGGCTTTGGCTTCTTTGCCACTATGCGCTACATCATTTTGCCGCAGACGTTTAAGACGATCATTCCGGCGCTGTTTAGCCAGTGCACGACCGTCATTAAGGACAGCTCGTATCTTTCGGGTATTAACGTGGCCGAGCTCATGTACACGGCCAACGTCGTGATGGCCCACGCGATCGACCTGTCGCAGGTGCTTATGCTCTACGGCTTGGTGTTTGCGATGTACTTTGTGCTCAACTTTGGTATCTCGCTGCTGGTCCGAGCCTATCAGCGCCGTATTGTGGCAGCGTAGAATGTGGCAAAGGGACAGCCCCTTTGTCACACAGAGAAAGGAATCGCGATGAGCGATCTGGAGAATAAGAAGAATCCTGTGGTCATTACCATCGCGCGCGACTTTGGCGCCGAGGGCCACGAGATTGGTCGCATGCTTGCCGACGAGTTGGGGATTCCGCTGTATGACAACGAGCTGCTGGTGCGTGCGTCGCTGCGCGCGGGCGAGTCGCTCGATAAGATGGCCGCCTACGACGAGCGTCTGGCCGTGGAGAACATGGCGTTTCTGCCCGACCGTTACGATGCGCGTTCGTACTCGGACAAGTTGTTCCAAAAGATGAGCCAGGTGATTTTGGATCTGGGCGAGACCGAGAGCTGCATTATCGAAGGCCGTCTGTCCGATTACCTGCTGCGTAACAACCCCAATCACATTGCCGTGTTGGTGACCGCACCCTTTGAGGACCGCGTCGAGATTGTGCGCAAGAAGCGTGGCCTTAACAAAAAGAAGGGCGCCAAGCTGGTCAAGCAGCAGCAGAAGGCGCGTGAGGCTTTTTACAAGCGCTATAGCGCCGGAAAGTGGAAGATGACGAGCGGTAAAGACATCGTCGTCAACCGCGCCAAGCTGGGACGCGAGGGCTGTAAAGACGTCATCGCCGCTGCCTACCGCTACAAGGTGGCTCAGCTCGAAGG
>URWZ01000004.1 GCA_900551625.1 uncultured Collinsella sp. | reverse complement strand
CAAGTAGTCATTGGGGACGTTCTTAAACGACTAGTCGTTGGGGACGTTCTTGTTTGACTAGTCGTTTAAGAACGTCCCCAATGACTAAGGAGTGTCCCAAGGTGCCGGCAGAGACGATATGAGCAGGACATAAAACATTGAGAGCCCCTGCTGCATGAAAGACCGCGGATTAGGCCGACAATGGTGAGTGTCTAATTCAGCCGCGGCGGCCACGCCGCATTCATGGAAGGGGCTCCCATGCTCGATACTACCACCTTCGTCGGACTCGACGTCCACGCCCGCTCGATAAAGGCAGTCTCCCTCGACGCCATGACCGGGGAGGTGCGCTGCGCGACCTTCGGCTACGACGCCGGGGCCGTCGCGGGGTGGGTCCGTTCCGTGGACCCCGGGGCCAGGTGCGTGTACGAGTCCGGGGTCACGGGCTTCGACCTGCAGAAGAGGCTCACCGGCCTGGGGGTCGACTGCGTGGTCGGCGCCGTCTCGAAGATGATCAAGCCCAGCGCGGACAGGCGCAGGAAGAACGACCGCAACGACGCCGAGTTCCTCGCCCGCATGCTGTCGGTCGGCAACGTGGTCGAGGTGTGGGTCCCCGACGACGAGTGCGAGGCCGCCCGCGACCTGACCAGGGCGCTCGAGGACGCGAGGGACGACCTCTCGCGCTCGAAGCAGCGGCTCTCCAAGTTCCTGCTCAGGCACGGGCTCGTCTTCGACGAGAGGACGCCCACCGGCCGCAGGAAGGGCAACTGGACCCGGGCGCACTGGTCCTGGATCGAGTCGATAAGGTTCGCGGAGGGGGCCGACAACGACGTGCTCGCCTACTACGTCGACGCGGTCAGGCGGGCGGCGGAGGAGAAGGCGAGGCTCGAGGGGCTCGTCGAGGCCGAGGCCCGCAAGCCCAGGTGGCGGAAGAGGGTCGACTCCCTGCGCTGTCTCAAGGGCGTAGACACCGCGTCCGCCGCCGACCTCGTGTTCGAGGCCGGCGAGTTCTCGAGGTTCAGGAACGCCCGCTCGTTCGCCGCGTGGGTCGGCCTGACGCCCTCCGAGCACTCCAGCGGGGAGAGCGACCGCAGGGGCGCGATCACCAAGGCCGGCAACAAGCACCTGAGAAAGACGCTGGTCGAGGCCGCGTGGCACTACCTGACGTGCTCGGCGCGGCCGAAGGACCTCGCCAGGGGCCAGGCCCCGGACCGGGTCGCCCGGAGGCATGCCGCCAAGGGCGTGCGGAGGCTGGTCGAGAGGCGGGAGGCGCTGCTCGCGCGCGGGGTCCACGGCAACAAGGCGAACGTGGCCACGGCGCGCGAGCTCGCCTGCTGGGTATGGGCGGTCGGCCTCATGGCCGAGGAGGCGTAGGGGGGCGGTCCCCCGCACATAAGCCGATCACCCCGGAAGCGGTTTGATCCGAAGCCGTTGAGGCGAACCTCAGGTCCCTTTTCTGCGAGCGCCCAGGGCGCCACACGCGTGCACAGACTGTCGGTTCGACGTAGAAGCCTCAGCCGTAGCAACGGATTGCCCAGCGAGAGATCGCCACGGGCGGATATTAAACTGCAAAGACGAGCGTCGGTAAGACACGCCGAGGTCGCCGCGGACGGGTTGATATAGGGAGAGGGCCTGACCCCATATCGTTGGGGCCAGGCCCGATTTTGCCTCTTGACAATGTCCTGCTCATATTAAAAGGAACGTCCCCAAGTGCCAAGTGCCCAATGACTACTCAACAACCACGGCAACACCGATGTAATGGCAGAGTCAGCGAGAGGGTCGCATTTGAGACAAGGTGACGTGAAACGAAAGGGCGCTGACCTTCTGGTCGCGCCCTTGAAGTTGAACGTCAGATTGTCCAAATGCGGCCCGCGCAGCGTCGAGCAGTTACGGCGTTTGGTAAAACGCCGTAACTAACGTGCTCCGTACTGCTCGTAGTAGGCGTCGATGGCGGTCTTGAGCTCGTCGTCGATGACAACCTTGCCGTCGATCTCGTGGTTGTAGAGGGTCTCGACGACCTCGGCCATAGAAACGATGCTCGCGACGGGGAAACCGTACTTTGCCTCGATCTCCTTCTGCGCGGTGGTCACGCCACCCTTGCCGACCTCCATGCGGTTGAGGGACACGATCAGACCCTTGATTTCGACGTCGGCAGCAGCCTTAACCTTGGGATAGGTCTCGTCGATGGACTTGCCGCTGGTGGTGACATCCTCGACCATGACCACGCGGTCGCCGTCCTGGGGCTCGTAGCCCAGCAGGTTGCCCTTGTCGGCGCCGTGGTCCTTGGCCTCCTTGCGGTCGCAGCAGTACTTGACCTCCTTGCCGTACAGCTCGTGGTAGGCAATCGCGGTCACGACGGCCAGCGGAATACCCTTGTAGGCCGGTCCAAACAGTACATCAAAGTCGTCGCCAAAGTTATCGTGGATGGCCTGGGCGTAATACTCGCCCAGCTTCTTGAGCTGATAGCCCGTCACGTAGGCGCCGGCGTTCATAAAGAACGGGGACTGACGGCCGCTCTTGAGCGTAAAGCTGCCGAACTTAAGAACGTCGGACTCAACCATAAACTTGATGAACTCTTGCTTGTAAGCCTCCATGCGGGCTCCTCTCGTAATCGCGTACATGCTCTTCAGTTTAGCGCAGGCAGAGCATCGATGCGGGCGCACTTTGAGGCCACGGCATTCAGTAAAGGCTTTGTCAGGGGCAATGGTTTTCCGAACAATGGGGTTGACATGTCAAACCCCCTCATCAAGAATACGGGCGGATTAAAAAGGGGTACGAGATACCCAAAGCGCGCTGCGCTCAGCCTTTAGGAGGTGTGCCATGGAAGGCAGTCCTAGTCGAAAAACCTGCATGTCGCCCTCGGCACGCCGCGAGGACTCCGCACACGCATAAACGCCACCGGCAGATCGTCAACCCCCCCCCACAAAGGTGCCTGTCCCCTTTGTGGTGGTTCGTGAGCTTGACGTGAGCGACATCTAGGTTTTTTGCAACTCAATACGATACGTACGCTAACTCCCTTCAACAAGGAGGACCCTATGCTGATGCTCAAAACCGTCACGGTACTCGAAGCCATCTCCAAGCGCCGCCGCACGGCGCGCCCTGCCGCTCGCACCGGCCTGTCCAAGAACACCATATTCGCCGCCACCCATAGCGCCGAGGACGCTCTCGTACTGCTTGACGCCACGGCAAACGGTCTCACCGCCGAGCAGGCAACCGAGCGCCTGGATGCCGCCGGCCCCAACACCATCGAAGCGCCGACCAAGACGCTCGCCCGCCGCATCGCCGACGCGTTCATCGATCCCTTCGCCGGCATCCTCGCCGCGCTCGCGCTGGTCTCACTCTACATCGACGTGCTCGCCGTGCCCGAGCCGCAGCGCGATCCCTCCACGGTCATCGTCATCAGCATCATGCTGCTGGTATCGGGCGGCATGAAGTTTATCCAGGAAGCCCGCAGCGGCAATGCGGCCGAGGCCCTCAAGGACCTGGTCTCCAACACTTGCACCGCCCTGCGCGACGACGAGCGCATCGAGATCCTCTTCGACGAGCTCGTCCCCGGCGATGTGATCCGCCTCTCTGCCGGCGATATGGTGCCAGCAGATGCCCGCGTCATCACCGCGCGCGACCTGTTTGTCATCGAGTCCGCACTCACCGGCGAGAGCGAGGCAGTCGAGAAGACCGCTGCCGTCACCGTCGTCGAGGGCGCCGACGGCTCCGCGCTGCCACTCTCTGCCTGCAAGAACATCGTCTTTACCGACACCTCCGTGCAAAACGGCACCGCCATGGCGCTTGTCGTTGCCACCGGCTCGGACACCTACCTGGGCGGCATCGCCAAGATACTCAACGGGCGCGGCGAAAAGAGCGCGTTTGACCGCGGCGTCTCGAGCGTCTCCATGTTGCTCGTACGCCTCATGCTCGTTATGGCGCCGGCCGTCTTTGCCATCAACGCCGCCACCAAGGGCAACGTCATCGACGCGCTGCTGTTCGCCACGAGCGTGGGCGTGGGCATCACGCCGCAGATGCTTCCCGTCATCGTGACCACAAGCCTGTCGCAGGGCGCCAAGGACCTCGCCCGTCGCCAGGTTATCGTCAAGGAGCTGCCGGCGATTCAAAACCTGGGCGCCATGGACGTCCTGTGCTGCGACAAGACCGGCACCCTCACCGAAGACCGCATCGTGCTCGAGCGCTATCTCAGCACCGATGGCAACGAGGACGCGCGCGTGCTGCGCCATGCGTTTTTGAACAGCTTCTTCCAGACCGGCCTCAAAAATCTTATCGACCTGGCCGTAATCGACCGTGCCGATGTGACACCCTCGACCGTCGCACCCGATTCCATGCTGGGCCAGAGCCTGCGCGACCGCTACACCAAGGTCGACGAGGTTCCCTTCGATTTCTCGCGCCGTCGCCTGAGCGTAGTTGTCTCCGACGCCCAAGGCAAAACCCAGATGGTTACCAAGGGAGCTGCCGAGGAAATGCTCGAGATCTGCTCCTTTGTCGAGGTCGATGGCATCGCCCGGCCGCTCGCCGAAGACAAGCTCGCCCAGATTCGCAAGCAGGTCGCCGATCTTAACGCCGAGGGCCTGCGCGTGATTGCCGTGGCACAGAAGACCGATCCGCGCTGCGTGGGCGAGTTTGGCATCGCCGACGAATGCGACATGGTGCTGATGGGCTTTTTGGCTTTCCTCGATCCGCCCAAGGCGAGTGCCGCGGGCGCCGTCGCCACCCTCGAGGCCAAGGGCGTAGCGGTCAAGGTCCTGACCGGCGACAACGACCGCGTCGCCGCCACCGTCTGCGCGCAGATCGGCATCGATGCGAGCAACGTCTTGCTCGGCTCCGAGATCGATGCGCTCGACGACGCCGAGCTTGCCGAGCGCGCCGAGAAAACCCACCTCTTCGCCAAGCTCTCGCCGTTGCAGAAGGCGCGCCTGGTGCGCGTCATGCGCGAGCTACTCGGCCACACCGTGGGCTTTATGGGCGACGGCATCAACGACGCCGCCGCCATGCGTGCGAGCGATTGCGGCATCTCAGTCGATTCGGCCGTCGACATTGCCAAGGAATCCGCCGATATCATCTTGCTTCAGAAGGACCTGGGCGTGCTCGAACGCGGCATCATCGAAGGCCGCCGCACCTACGGCAACCTGCTCAAGTACCTCAAGACCACAGTGAGCTCCAACTTTGGCAACGTGCTGTCCGTGACCGTCGCAAGCCTGTTCTTGCCGTTTTTGCCCATGAGTGCCCTGCAGCTGGTGCTGCTGTCGCTCGTCTACGAGATCGTGTGCATCACGCTACCGTGGGACACCGTCGATGACGCCTGGACTGCCCGTCCGCGCTCCTGGGACGCCGCGTCCATCAAGGGCTTTATGCTCGAGCTGGGCCCCGTGAGCTCGCTGTTTGACATCGTGACCTTCGCCGCGCTCTTCTTTGTGGTGTGCCCCGCCGCCGTGGGCGCAAGTTGGGCCGAGCTCGCCGCTACGAGCAATGTCGCGAGCATGGCGACCTTCGCCGCGCTCTTCCAGAGCGGCTGGTTTGTCGAGTCCATGTGGTCGCAGACGCTCGTGATCCACATGCTGCGCTCCCCGCGCCTGCCGAGCCCGCGTGACCACGCCGCGCCCGCGCTGTGCGCTCTCACCGTGCTAGGCCTGGCGCTTGTCACCTGGCTGCCGGCAAGCCCCATCGCCGATGCACTCGGCCTCATGACGCTACCCGCGAGCTTTTTCGCGCTGCTCATCGGCATCGTTACCGCCTATATCGCGCTCACCCAGCTGGCAAAGCGCCGCTACATTGCACGCCACGGCGAGCTACTGTAGCGAGCAGACGGAAAACACCCTGCCAGCTGCCGTTGCCACTACCACAGCTGCCAACGCCTCTGCCGCTGCCGCAGTCTGTCCCCTCAGCAGTTGCGGTGGAATAGTTCCTGTTTAAAGCCCCATGACTTTGATTTAGGAACTATTCCACCGCAACTTATTGGAGGATTAGCTAGTCCTTGGGCGTCCAGGACCAGAAGAAGTTGATAAGGGCTACACGCGAGGCGGTACCGGCCTTTTTGTTGATCGAGGAAATGTGACGGTAGAGCGTTGAGCGCGAAAGGAAGAGCGTTGCGGCGATGTCCTGAACGCTCTGGTCCGAAACGACCAAGACCTCAAGAATATCGCGCTCGCGCTCTGTAAGCCCAAAGGCGGCAACGAAGGCATCGAGGCACTCATCGGGCGTGAACTCCGCTGCCTCCACGGGCGCGGAATCGGAACATGCGGGTGCAAAATCCCCACCAAAATCGTCGGTAGCAAGTGCCAGTCCATCCCACATCACGACATCATCGGCTCGTCGCCCCAACTGCCCCAGCAGCGTACGTCCCCAATGAGTGGCCGAAGAGTGTCCCCCGCGTCCAATCAAAAAATGGGCCATGTGTCCCAGTTGTGGAGACTCGTTGAGCCGTCTGGGTATCGTGAAAGATCGCGCACTCCCCCATCATCAAAAGTGACACACGCTACCAGTTGATGGGAGGCAGCCATGGGCTTCTTTGACAAGATGTTCGAGAAGAAAGAGTGCGCGATTTGCGGTACCGAGCTGGGACTTCTAGGTAAGACAAAAATCAATGAAGGCTACCTGTGCAAAGAGTGCGCCGGCAAGCTCTCCCCCTACTTTCACGGCTATCGCTCCAGCACCGCGGACGATATCCGTGAGCAACTCGCCTACCGCGAGGCCAACGCCGAGCGCCTGTCTTCGTTCAACCCCACGCGCACGCTTTCTGCCGGGCGCACCAATATTATGCTCGATGAGGACGCGGGCCTGCTGATCATCACTTCGCAGAGCCGCTGGCGCGACGCCAATCCCGACATCATCGAGTTCTCGCAGGTACTCGGCTGCGATATGGATATCGACGAGCAGCGCACCGAGATCTATCGCGAGACCAAGGACGGCGAGCGCGAGAGCTACAACCCGCCGCGCTACGACCTGGATTACGACTTTAATCTGACCATCCACGTCAACACGCCGTACTTTACCGAGATCAACCTGCGCGTGAACGACTCCACCATCGATCAGCGCGGCTCCATCGAATACCGCGAGGCCAAGCGCCAGGCAACCGAAGTCCGCGATGCGCTGGTGCAGCTGCGCCAGGAGACGCGCGACAGCGTCGTGGCCGCCAAGGCCCCCAAGACCGCGGTGACCTGCCCCTTCTGCGGAGCCACCACCATTCCCGATGCCAGCGGGCGCTGCGAATACTGCGGCGGCGCCATCGGCGCATAGCCCCCGGCACGGAAAGGACCGATCATGGCCTTCGAGAGCGTTAACTATCAGTGCCCTGCCTGCGGTGGCCCCTTGCATTTTGCAAGCGCCGAGCAAAAGCTCGTCTGCGACTACTGTGACTCGCGCTTTGAAGTCGAAGAAGTCGAGGCCCTCTATCGCGAGCGCCAGGACAAGGCCGATGCCAAAGCCGATGCGGCAGCCGCAACGCCCAAGCCTGCTGTCGACGATGCCGTGCAGGAGCTGGCCCAAAACGCCGGCTACATCTGCTCGTCGTGCGGCGCCGAGCTCGTGTCCGACGGCACCGTCGCCGTCACCACCTGCCCGTACTGCGGCAACTCCGCCGTGGCGCCCGGCCAGCTCTCTGGCGACTTCTCGCCCGACCTGGTAATTCCGTTTAAGCTCGGCCGCGACGACGTTATGGCCGCGCTCAAAGAGCACTACAAGGGCAAGATCCTGCTGCCCAAGAGCTTTGTCACCGGCAACCACATCGACGAAGTCCAAGGCGTTTACGTGCCGTTTTGGCTTTACGGCGCCCGCGTGGACGGCGAAGTGTGCTTCGATGCGACCAACGAGACCGTGACCGAGGAATCCGACCGCACCGTCACGACCACCGACCACTACGACGCCTACCGCAAGGGAAACATCTCGTTTAAGCGCGTGCCCGTCGACGGATCGTCCAAGATGCCCGACGGCCACATGGACGCCATCGAGCCGTTTGACTACGATGCCCTGCGCCCGTTTTCGGTCGCGTATATGCCCGGCTACATCGCCAACCGCTACGACGAGGACTGCGAAACCTGCAAGGCGCGCGCCGAACGCCGCATGGAGGAAAGCACGATCTCGGCCCTGCGCGAAACCGTCGTCGACGAATATGACGATGCCACGGTCGAAAGCAAGCAGCTCGACTACACCTGGGAAGACAGCGACTATGCCCTGTTCCCCGTGTGGATGCTTTCCACCTCGTGGAACGGCAAGAGCTACCTGTTTGCCATGAACGGCCAAACCGGCCGTATGGTCGGCGAGCTTCCTTGCTCCAAGCCCAAGCTCGCTATCGCCTCGGTGCTGTTCTTTGTGATCGGATTTGTCCTCTCCCAGATCCTCTTCATGGGTGAGAACGCCTTCGATCCGGATTACCTCACCTTTGATATCGAGGGCATCCTCATCAACATCGTCGCGCCGCTGATCATCGTGGTCATCGCAGACGTGCTGCTGGTGGGCCAGCTCAAGACGGCCAACGAGGCCACCCACGCCGATTGCTACTGTGGCGAGCTCGACCTGACCGAGAAGCACGACACCTTCAGCCACACCGAGACCACCGTTGTCATGAAGGACGACAAGGACGATTAACCATCCTGACCAATACCACCCGGCCTTTGACGAGAAAGGAAGATCACCATGGGACTCTTGAAAGCTGGATTGGGTGCTGCCGGCGGCGTCATGGCCGACCAGTGGAAGGAATTTATCTACTGCGAATCGATGCCCGCTGACGTCTTGGCCTGCAAGGGCAGCAAGCGCACCGGCGGCCGCAGCTCCAACACGCGCGGCGAGGACAACGTCATCTCCAACGGCTCGGTCATCGCCGTCAACGACGGCCAGGGCATGCTCGTGGTGCAAAACGGCAAGATCATCGAAGTCGCGCTGGAGCCCGGTGAGTTCGTCTTTGACACCGGCAGCGAGCCGAGCGTCTTTAGCGGCAACCTGGGCGACTCCATCAAGGAGACCTTCGCCAATATCGGCAGCCGCTTTACCTTTGGCGGCGACGCGGGCAAGGACCAGCGCGTCTACTTCATCAACACCAAGGAGATCATCGGCAACAAGTACGGCACCGCCTCTCCCGTGCCCTTCCGCGTAGTCGACAACAATATCGGTCTGGATGTCGACATCTCCGTTCGCTGCAACGGCGAGTATTCGTACCGTATCACCAACCCGCTGCTGTTCTACACCAATGTGTGCGGCAACGTGACCGATAGCTATACGCGCGACAAGATCGACAGCCAGCTTAAGTCCGAGCTGCTCACCGCCCTGCAGCCCGCCTTTGCCAAGATCTCGGAGATGGGCATCCGCTACAGCGCCATCCCCGGCCACACCACCGAGCTCGCCCGCGCGCTCAACGAGGTCCTCTCTGCCGACTGGCGTGACCTGCGCGGCGTTGAGATCGTAAGCTTTGGCGTCAACTCCATCGCCGCCTCGCAAGAAGACGAGCAGATGATCAAGGACCTGCAGAAGGCCGCAGTCATGCGCGATCCCACCATGGCGGCCGCCAACATCGCCAGCGCCCAGAGCGACGCGATGCGCGCGGCAGCGGCCAACCCCAACGGCGCGATGGCAGGCTTTATGGGCATGGGCATGGCAGGTGGCATGGGCGGCATAAACGCTAGCCAGCTGTTCGCCGCCGGTCAGGCACAGCAGCAGGCTGCCCCGCAGCCGGCTCCGGCTCCCGCCCCCGCACCGGCACCCGCTGCCGCACCTGCGGCCGGCGCATGGACCTGCGGCTGCGGCGCCACCAACACCGGCAAGTTCTGCTCCGAGTGCGGCAGCCCCGCACCCGCCCCGGCACCGGCCAAATGGTTCTGCCCCAACTGCGGTAGCGAAAACGGCGGCAAGTTCTGCAGCAACTGCGGAACGCCCAGGCCCTAACCCCTCTATCTGGTAATTGGCGGGGGATCCGCCACCCCCGCATTTGCTTCTATGGGTTTCGTTCGATGAAGGAGGACACCATGAAGACAACGTTCAAAAAGTCCGCGCTCGCATTCCTGACATGTATCTTGGCGCTCGCCTTTGCCCTGACGGGCTGCAGTGGCGGCGGCAAAGACCCCAAGGCCAACTTCGTCGGCAGCTGGCAGTACTCGGGTGGAACCTTGGACGGCGAAGAGCTCACCGATGAGTACATGGATATGCTCAAGGAGTGGGGCCTCAACTGTATCCTGATCCTCGACGAAGACGGCACGGGCGTCCTCGACATGTTCCTTGAGGTCGCCGACCTGAAATGGGAGGCCAAGGACGCCACCACCGTAACGATTACCGCCGAAGATGAGTCGCACGACCTGAAGCTCAAGGACGACAAGCTCGTCCTGGAGGTGGAAGGCGACAAGCTTATCTTTACGAAGTCCGACAAGGATCTGTCCGGTACGGTGAAGAAGGATCGCGAGAACGCCGAGAAGGAAGAAGAGATCGATGAGGCCGTCGAAGACGACGACGTCCAGAGCATCGAAATCTCCCCCGCCGTCACCGTCGCCGATGACGACCTGTGCACCATCACCATCACCGAGAAGTTCAAGGACGACTGGGGCGACATCGGCTTTGTCGTCAACATCACCAACAAGAGCGACAAGGACCTGACCTTCTACGCTCCCTCCGGCAAGACCAATGTCAACGGCACCATGAAGGACCCCTGGTTCTCGGCTCACCTGATGCCCGGCACCAACGCCACCGAGGAATTCACGTTCTCGAACGGCGAGCTTGACAGCCTTGACGACCTGGTCAACACGACCATCGGCATCGACGCCTATCTGACCGATTCCTACGAGGACGTCGCCTCTTACACCGCAACCATCGCGTAACGGCACGTAACATCAGCCGCGGATTGGCGGACACATCCGCGCACACCAGACGGGGCCGCAGGAGTTGATCCTGCGGCCCCGTCGTTTTTATGCCGATACGCAACGAGCGTTAGCGCTCCATGTTGGGAACGATGCTGCCTTCGGTCACCGCATGCACGGCAAGACGCATGATGTTGTCGTAGCCAGTCTTACTCAGGATCTCCGAGATGCGGCGCTTGATGGTGCCCTCGCTCATAAACAGCTCGGCCGCGATCTCGCGGCGGCTCTTGCCCTCGCAGGCAAGGCGCAAAATCGATAGCTCGACATCGTCGAGAGCTGCTGTGCCCGAAAAAATGCTCTCGCGCGGCTTGGGAAACGTGCAATAGCCCGCCAGCGTGGAGCGCATCACGGCAAACAGCTCGTCGATGCCGACGTTCTTGTACACAAAGCTATCGACGCCCGCCTCACGGGCCTGATCGACAAAGGTGATCTCGGGCATGCCGGTCATGATAATGATGCGACACTCGGGCAGCTGCTCCTTAATGCGCGCCGCCGCCACGATGCCGTTTGAATCGTGTTCGGTGCACACGTCCATCAGTATCATGTCAGGGCGCTCCTTGAGCGCGACACCCAAGGCCTCGGAGGCATCGGCGATCGCGGCGACGACGGTCATATCGGGCTGGTCGCCAACGGAGCGCGCCAGGCTTTCGCGCAGGATGGCCTGGTCTTCGACGATTAACACGCGGATCATGAGCTTCTCCTTTGGACCGTGGCGCTGGAGGCGAGCGGAATGGATACCGTAAGCGTAAAGGGTGGGGCGGCATGGACCTCAAGGCTGCCGCCCAGATTCTGTGCGACATGCCTCATACCAGGGATACCCGTTCCCTCGCGATACGATACGGGGGCTGGGGACCCGTCGTTAGAAATCGTCATGTGCGCGATGCGGTCAGCATCCGCCCCCTCCTGCCACAGGCGCACATGGACCCGATGCGCCTGCGCATGCTTGGTGGCATTGGTCGAGGCCTCGCGAATAATCTGCAAAAATGCGGCGGCGACACGCGCGTCCTCAGGCAGCGCACCCTCAACATCGATCTGCACACTCACCAGGCCAAAAGCATGGACGATATCACCCAGCTGCTCTGCAGGCTCGCTGGCACCGCCACTGCGCAAATCGGCGGCAATTGAGCGCAGCAACGGGTCAATCTGCTCGAGCGACTCGTCGTCCAGGCGCCCCTCCTCCAAATAGCGATGGAGAATGGACAGGCGCTGCCCGATCACATCGTGAACGCGGGCGCGCATACGTAGGTAGGCCGCATTGTCGGCAACCTTTTTAACTTCTTCAATCTGGGACTGGAGCTCTTGGCCCGCAAGCTCAAGCAGGTGGTTGGCTTGCGCCAAGCGGTCATGAGCATGCGCGTACTCTGTCACATCAAGACCGATAATGCGCTCGAACGAACGGCCCGAAACCATAACACGATCGCACACAAACAGGCGAATCTCGACGGGGGAAATCTCGATCACCGCGCGAGCCTCACCAAAACGGTCCAAGTTAATCCGCACACGGTTCCTACTGCTTTCGGGCATTTGCATGCTAAGTTTGAGCAGGTCGTTCCATGTGCTGCTCATGTCACACAGATCGGTAGGCATATGAAGTTCCACCAGGTTTTTGCGCATGCAGCGGTTCATGAGCAGCGGACGGCCCCTCGGGTCCAGATACAGGATGCCCACGGGAATCACGTTGATGGTCTCGATCGTCGAGAACGCAGTGATATCCTCCTGGCGGTTACGGACGTCCATCAAGAGCGCCGCGATGGAACGGAACAGGAAGAACGCTCCCTCTGCGATAAGGACAACGGTCCACGCCGAGCCCATGGCAAAAACCACCGGCGGTGTAACGGCGACAACAAGCAGCAGCTCGACCAGCATGACGGGGCGACGATAGTGCACCATAAGCAGCACGCCATAGGCAAAAATCGCGGCATTGAGCCACAACGCTCCGCCCATTGCCCTGGCGCAAACGTCAAGCGGCGCCACCAGATGCGAGCCAGACGACGCGAACAGGATAAGCGCCGAAATCATCAGGTGAAGCACAAGGCTCGCCTCGTAGGCGCAAATCACCTTTCGGTTATAGGACGAGCGGCGCGATGCGATGAGCGGGACGTGGATCGTCTGCAGACACGCAGCCAGGGCAAAGACAACATCGAGCGCAACGATTTGGGGAAGGATGAGCGAAATCGTCATCGTCACTCACCCGCCCTCGGCATCAAGACGATCATGCGCAGCTGGCCGGGCTCGCCCTCAAGGCGGTATGCCACGTTGCGCCCTTGCAGAGCGCTTTCGAGCTCTTGCGCAGCGGGCGTCTGCGAAAAATCTGCATCATCGTTGGAAAAAAGCGTGGCGCGCAGCTCGACACTGCATCGGTCATGGTCGCCCAAGTGATACATAAGCGCCGGATGGTCAGTGGTGTAGGCAAAAAACGCAAAGTCATACACGCAGTCGTACAGGGCGCTTACCGTACTGGCGTGCATCGGGCGCCGTATGGCGATAATCGAGGCGCAATCGACATCGATGGTGCGCAGGTCGCTTGCAAGCTCGTTGGCAATGAGCTGAATGCGGTCGCGATCAAAACCGCTCTCCCCATGCTGTGCCAACGTGAGCGACCCCTTGCGCTTGCAATAGGCGACGAGCATCTTGGCGCGCTGCAGCATGCGGTAACGCTCGTGCGAAGACGCTTCGTCGGTCAACGGCGGCAGCGAGCTCAGCAGGTCGTACATCCCTTCGAGCGCGCGGGCAATCGCCTGGTCCACGTCTTGGACCAGCAAGGTCTCGGCCTCTTGATCTGCCAAATGCGTCTTAAGGTCGTAGTCGGCGGCGAGCAGCTCGTTTTGACGCTGCAGCTCCATGCGACGATGTGCCAGTTCACGGTTAAGCTCGTTGAGCTCCGACACGTCTTGGGCAAGTAGGGCCGATCCGCCCAGCAGTGGAAAGGCACGGTACATCACATCGGAATCGGACGCCACGGCAAAGGCATGGGCGCGGCCGTTCTCCTGGGTCCGCAACTCCTCGCGCACGCCTACCGGCATTGGCTTTGACACCGGCGTGGCATAGACTTCCCGCAGGTCGCGCGTTAGAACTTTGAGGTCAAGCGGCAAGGTGTCGAAGATGCCGGCGATGTCGTGATACGACGGAATGACACCGCAATCGAGACAGATTTCCATCGCCACCACACACAGGACGCAATAGACGAGCGAAAAGTTGAGCCTCCATGCCCAGGGCACGCGCAACGCATACGAGATGGCAAAGAATGCGCCACCCAGCAGTACGAGCGCCGCCGTGCCCGAGAAACGCTGGATGCGAAAGGACGAGGACCGGCCCACCAGGATAAAAAAGGCCACAAAGTTAAAGGCCGTCCACACGAGGACGGCGAAATAACCCCAGCCGTACGTGTAATCGTTGCTCCAGGTGTCGCTTGTGCGGTCAAAGAGAAAGACCTGCTGGTGAAAATCGTTGGTGAGCACAAATCCGATAAGCAGGATGGCCACAATCCACAGCGCAGCGCAGTAGCGGCGACCCAGACGGTGTTGCTCCAGGCCCGCAAGGCGCAGACCACACAACTGGTAGAGCAGCGGAATGAGCGTCATGGGCACGTAGTACAGGTACCACAGCACGGTGGCATAGAACGGCGTGAACGACTTGTACTTGAGAATGACTTCGATCATCCACAGAGCGCAGATGGTGGCGACGGCAACAAGGCGACGGCGCAACACATAGTCCAAACAGCGCAGATAGACCGACACGCCCCAGATCGAAAATACAATTGCGGCGACAAGCAGCGGGAGAGAGCTCGAATGGACGAGCGCATCCACGACCTCTTCGGACACCTCGCTATAGGCGGGCACGGCGTTAGAAAGTTTGGGGTCGAAGGCGAACAGCGCCGGCAAGACTGCCAAAAGCATGAGGAACATCGCGGTGATGACACCGGCGATAGCAAAGACGCGGTGGCGGTACACCTGATGTGTTATGCCAACCAGGAATCGCGGCATGGCGAAGAGCCTGCCGCCCCTGGGATCCGCCACGGGTGCGGATCGGGCGGCCGCGTGGCCGATATGTCGCTCGCGGGTACCCATAGTGCCTTTAGTGTACCGACAGATGGGTCGAAAAAGCGGGCCGCATGTCCCAAAATCCGCAGACGGCAAGGCGTCCGGCGAGCACATACTCGCCGGGCGCCTTGGTCAGGAGGCCATGAGGATGAGCACGCGAAATTCACAGCGGTCAGGCCCGCCCCCCTAAGGGCCTGAGGTGCTCAAGATTGGGAGCGACAAGCCCGACGAAGCGTACTTAGGTACGCGAGGAGGGTTGGAGCCCCAAGGTTGAGCGCCTCAGTGCCCTTAGGAAAGGTCCTCACCATTAGAAGCAATAACCTTCTTGTACCAGTCGAAGCTCTTCTTTTTGGAGCGCTTGAGGGTGCCGTTGCCTGCGTCGTCGCGGTCCACGTAGATAAAGCCGTAGCGCTTGGACATCTCGCCCGTGCCGGCGCTCACCAGGTCAATCGGGCCCCAGGTGGTGTACCCCAGCAGGTCAACGCCGTCATCGGTCACCGCGTCGCGCATGGTCTGGATGTGCTGGCGCAGGAAGTCGATACGGTAGTCGTCGTTGATGGAGCCATCCTCCTCGACAACATCCTTGGCGCCCAGACCGTTCTCGACCACAAACAGCGGCTTCTGATAACGGTCGTACAGGTCGTTGAGGGTGATGCGGAAGCCCAGCGGATCGATGGCCCAGCCCCACTGGCTCTCCTGCAGGTAGGGATTCTTGGCGCCGGCGAAGGCATTGCCCTGGGTGCGCTCGACATCGGGGTTATCGGCACCGGCGGAGCAACGGGTGCTGTAATAGCTAAAGCTGATGAAGTCGACGGTGTTGGCGGCCAGGATCTCGCGGTCCTCGTCCGTCATACCCACATCGATTCCCAGACGCTCGAGCTTCTTGACGGCATAGGCCGGGTAGTAGCCACGGCTCTGGACGTCGACGAAGAAATAGTTGCTCTGGTTGTCGAGCTGCGCCTGGCGCACATCGCCCGGACGGCAGCTGTAGGGGTAGTAGCTACCTGCGGCAAGCATGCAGCCGATCTTGATCTCGGGGTCGATCTCGTGAGCGATCTTGGTTGCCCACGCGCTGGCGACGAGCTCGTTGTGGGCTGCCAGGTACTCGACGGCCTCCTTGTTCTCGCCCTCCTCAAAGAACAGACCGGCACCCATAAACGGCAGGTGCAGGATCATATTGATCTCGTTAAAGGTAAGCCAGTACTTCACCAGACCCTTGTAGCGGGTGAAGATCGTGGTTGCAAGGTTCTTGTAGAAGTCGATGAGCTTGCGGTTGCGCCAGCCGCCGTACTCCTTGATGAGGTGAATCGGGCAGTCGAAATGCGTGATGGTCACGAGCGGCTCGATGCCGTGCGCCTGGCACTCGCGGAATACGTCCTCGTAGAAGGCCAGGCCGGCCTCGTTGGGCTCGGTCTCGTCACCGTTGGGGAAGATGCGGGTCCAAGCCAGGCTCATACGGAAGGTCTTAAAGCCCATCTCGGCAAAGAGAGCGATGTCCTCCTTGTAATGGTGGTAGAAATCGATGCCGGTCTGCGCGGGATAGTAATAGCCGTCCTCGAAGTCGAGCATCTTACGCTGGCCGGAGACCACCGCATAGCGCTCGGGGCCGTGCGGAGCCACGTCCACGTTGGCAAGGCCGCGGCCGTCCACGTTGTAGGCGCCCTCGCACTGGTTGGCAGCCGTCGCGCCGCCCCACAGGAAGTCATTACGGAAAGCCATGCATCAATCCTTTCGCACGCTGTTGTCATAGGCTCAGTATCCCTGCAAACAACGCGTCGCTCAACGGCAACGGCGCAGGCCGATACTTCTTTTCGCGTACAGGCGCCCGGCAACCACCCCGTCTGACACTTTTTGATACCCACCTGCCCCAGCCACCGCAAAGGGGACAGTCACCTTTGTGATGGCTGGGGCCCGTTTGTCTCGATCTGTAACAGTTAGGCCGCCAAAACCGGGCCTGGTGTTACAGATTGAGATTGTTCGGCCTGTCCCCTGCAGTTTGTCTAAATCTGTAACAGGTAGAGACGATCTAGCCCGCTAGGTGTTACAGATTGAGACAGAAGATTCTAGTCCACGGTGATGTCGAGGTTCTTTCCGATGAGGCCCACGTAGCCGCCTTCGGCTGCCTTGGGGCTGTCAGCATGGCAGAGGACCCACTTGTCGGCCTTCCAGTAGCAGTAGCTGTCACCGGCGGCAGGCATGTCGGTTGCGGCCTCGGGGCGCGGACCGTTGGTACCGGCGGGCAGCGCCACCATCACCTGGAAGCCGCTTTCATCGACCATGCACGGCGTGTAGTGGAGCGTGGTGTTGAAGACCTCGACAACCTTGCCCGCCGGCACGCGGAACGCCTTGACGAACGCGGTATCGAGCTTTCCGTCCTCGATCTCCCAGCGATGCGCCACGAGCAGGATAAAGTCGCGGGCGCCCAGGTTAAACTCACTCGCGCGGTGATACTCCAGACAGTTGAGTCGTGTGTTGTGGCCGTTGCACCAGCCGAGCTGGAAGGGGCGGCCGCCGTATATGAGCAGGCCGAGCGTGTTGGCACCCTCGACCTGCTCGAGCTCGGGGGCAGCGGCCACGTACTTGCTGCCCTCGGGGACGGGTGTGGCGGAGAGCGCCTCCATGAGCGGGGTGGTCAGGCTGGACGGGACGTCGTCCCACACACGACCATAGGGTTTGAACTCGGGATCCAAAACAGAGTAGATATGCATGTTCGCTCCTGTTCGTTTATGTGACAGTACGAACATTCTAGAACAATATCTTCCTGTTTTGAGCACTCGGCATGAAAAAGCGCCCCCGCAAAAGAGCGGAGACGCTTCTGGTACAAACGATATTCCTGCGAGCAGCCTTATGCCTGCTGATAGTGCAGGTGTGCCTCGTCGATCCCGTCCAGGTCGCGGTCGAGATAGCGGCGCGCGAGCCAGTTTGCCATGGGAAGGTTCTGGTCCAGGTAGTTGCCGCACTCCTCGGGAGCGGCACCGGGGACATCGCCCTCAAAGCCAGCGACAAACTCGAACAGCTCGCGCACGAGCGGCAAGATCTCCTCGCTCGTCAGCTCACCAAAGACAACCAGGTAAAAGCCCGTGCGACAGCCCATGGGACCAAAGTAGACAATGCGGCTCGACCATTCGGCATGGTTGCGAAGAAACGTCGCACCCAGGTGCTCGATGGTGTGGCACTCGGCCGTGTTCATGACCGGCTCCTTGTTGGGTGTGGTCAGGCGCAGATCAAAAGTAGTGACGGCGGCACCGGTCGCCGGATCGCGGTCGATGCGGCTCACATACACGCCGGGCTCGAGCAGCAGATGGTCAACGGAAAAGCTCGCGATACGCTCCATGGCAGATCCTCTCGGTAGTCAAATTGGGACAGGGCTCTTTTAGCTGGTTCGAATGGTCGCACCAATCATACCAGTCAAAAAAGCCCCATCCCAAATGAGCTGTCTGGACGCCGCGCAGCCGCCTAGGCCGTGTACGAGATAGTCGCGGCTACCGCGTGGCGCCAGCCGGCGATCTTTTTGGCTCGCTCGTCAGCGGGCATCACGGGCTCCACGATGCCGCGGGCGCCGTAGACGTCGACGACATCGCGCGCGTACATGCCCAGCGCGATACCGCAGGCCCAGGCCGCACCCAGGCCGCTCATCTCATCGTTGCTCGCGATGCGGATGGGCGAGCCAACCAAGTCGCTCTCAAACTGCATCAGGTACGCGTCGCGCGTGGGACCGCCGTCAACACGAAGCTCGGCCAGCGCCGCGCCCGAATCCTCGACCATCGCATCGATCACGTCAAAAATCTGATAGGCGATCGACTCGTCGGCGGCCTTCACGAACTCCGCGCGACCCGTGGTGCGTGTCATGCCAAAGACGCAGCCCTCGGCGTCACTCGCCCAGTGCGGCGCGCCCAGGCCGGTAAACGCCGGCACAAAGTAGACGCGGCTCGCCGGGTTGGCGGCATAGCACAGGTCGGTGACCTCTTCGGGGTTGTTGATGAGCTCCAGGTCGTCACGCAGCCAGGTCTTGACGGCGCCGGCGTAGCTCACGTTGCCCTCGAGCACGTACTCGGTCACGCCGTCCATGCGCCACGCAAGCGAGCTCGAAAGCCCGTGTGAGCTGGCCACAAACTCGTCGCCGACGTTCATCATAACCGAGCTGCCGGTGCCATAGGTCGCCTTGGCCATGCCGCGGCTGTGGCAACCCTGCGCAAACAAGGCGGCGTGGCTGTCGCCGAGCACGCCGTGAATGGGCACGGGCGCCGGCAAAAAGCCGCCCAGGTCCGTTGTGCCGAACAGGCCGTCGGAATCGGTCGCCTGCGGCAGGCAAGCAGCGTCGATGCCAAAGGCCTCGCACACCGGCTCGCTCCAGCAGCCACGGCGCAGGTCGAACAGCTGCGTGCGGCTGGCGTTGGACCAGTCGCAACGAAACTCGGTGCCGCCCGTGAGCGTCCAGACCACCCAGGCATCGATGGTGCCCAAGCAAAGCTCGCCCGCCGCAGCGGCCTCGGCAGCCGCCGGAACGTTTGCGAGAATCCAGGCCATCTTGCCCGCCGGATAGTAGGGTGAGAGCACCAGGCCCGTCGTGTCGCGCACCAACTCGGACACGCCCTCGCGTGCGGCCAGCTCGTCGCACAGCTCGCGGGCACGGGCGCACTGCCACACCACGGCGTCGCACAGCGGCTCGCCCGTCGTGCGGTTCCAGGTAACGGTGGTCTCGCGCTGGTTGGAAATGCCAATGCCGGCGACATCGGCCGGGTTAACCCCGGTCTCCTCCACCACGGCGCGCGCCACGGCAAGCACGTTGGCAGCGATCTCGGCCGGATCATGGCTCACCCAGCCGGCCTCGTTGACGATCTGGCGGTGTGCGCGGTCAGCACGATGAATCAGATGGCCGCCCTCGTCCACCAGCAGCGCCTTGGTGCCCTGCGTGGATTGATCGATTCCGATGATGTAGCGGCCCATGGCCACCCCTTTCAAAACGAATGTGACAAAGGCTGTCTCTT
>URWZ01000003.1 GCA_900551625.1 uncultured Collinsella sp. | reverse complement strand
CAGTCATAAGACTTCTATTTATGTAATGAAGGCACAATATGCTATATACGTTATATACAAGTTGCCAAATGCGGTAGAGTTGCGGCAATGCGACAGCGAGAGTCGATGGGGGACCGATATGATCAAGGCTGTTATTTTTGACATGGATGGAACACTGGTCGATACCGAGCGTTTGGGGATTAAGGCCTGGAAGGCAGGCGCCGCTGAGCTGGGGCTCGCGATTGATGATGCCCTGATCCATCAGTTTATTGGCCGCACGCTGCCCGACGTCATGGACATCCTTGAGGCACATTACGGCAGCAGAGAAACCGCCGAGGCGCTCTATCATCGCCACAAGGAGATTCGCGACGAGATGGTCAAGACCGATCTGGAGCTTAAGGCCGGCGCCGCCGAGTGCATAGACGAGCTGCTGGCTGCGGGCTATCACGTGGGCCTTGCGACGTCGTCGCGCCTCGTTACGGCCGAGCGCAACCTTAAGATGGTCGGCCTCTTTGACAAGTTTGAGACGGTGACTTGCGGCGAGGACGTCGTGCATGGCAAGCCCGATCCCGAGATGTATCTGCTTGCCTGCGAGCGCGCGGGCTTTGTCCCCGAGGAATGTGCCGTGGTCGAGGATTCGCGCAACGGCTGCGTCTCGGGCATTACGGCCGGCTGTCATGTCTTTGCCGTCCCCGACATCGTGCCGCTGCCGCAGGACGTGGTGGATGGCTGCGAGGCCGTACTCGATACGTTGTTCGACCTGGCGGCGGCAGTCAAGGCCGTGCGCTAGACAGCTGCGGCGTTGAAACGAGCAATTGCCCACGTTTGCGCTTAAGCAAAAGGGGCCCGGCAATGGTCGGGCCCCTTTTGCTTAAGCGGCGACTTAGCATACTTGCGGGCGTGCTATAGATACGCGCCGAGATTGATGGCGGTGGCTTCGGTTTGGCTGCTCGCCTGGGTGCTGGCGCGCTCCAGTAGGAACGGACGCACCAGTTCTTGGCGGTTGATATCCTCGGCGGCGGTGACTGTGGTGACGGTGCGCGCTGCAGAGCCGATGCGGACGCGTTTGGCCTTGGCGATGGGCTTGTTCTCGATCTGCTCCATGAGGAGCTGTACGCCCTTACGGCCGATTTCGTAGCCAGGCGGTGCTACCGTGGTGAGCGGGACCGACCCGCTCCATGCAAGTGGGTTGCCGTCGCAGCCGGCCACGCGGACCTGCTCGGGGACAGAGATGCCTTTGTCGATCAACGCCGAGATAACGCCCGAGGCCAATACATCGGAAAGGCCGATGACAAAATCGGGGCGCTCGTCGGAAGAGCGCTCGGCAATCTGCGCGCCGATGCTGTAGCCGTCGACTGCGGTATTCCACTCTCCGGCGTCAATGACCTCAATTTTGATATCGGGATGCAGGGCGAGGGCCTTGTGAATGCCAAGCACGCGTAGGGTGAGCTGCATAAATGCCGCTCTGCCCACGACGGTGATATGGTGTGCACCGCGGGCGATAGCGAGCTCGGCGATAATGCGCCCTTGCGCCTCGTTGTCGGCGGCCACGTAGTAACCTGGCTCGGAACAGTGGATGTCCAGATGGACGATCGGAACGGGCATCTTGGTCATAGCGGGGTGCCAGTCGGGGGACGCCATGGGCTGAACCATGACACCGGACATCTGCGTGCCCATAAAATAACGCAGGTAATGGTCCTCGAGAATATCGTCGTTATCGGCGTTGGCGATGAGCAGGTCGTAACCGTGCTTGCGGGCCTCGTTGTGGGCGCCGCTGGCAATTTGGAGCGAGAAGCCATGGTCGAGACGGGGGAGCACCAGGCCAAAGGACTTGGTGGCGCCGCCCGCGAGCTGACGAGCGCTTTGGTTGGGCAGGTAGCCAAGGCGATTGATGGTCTCGTTGATGAGCTTGAGGGTTTCGGGGCGCAGCTTTTCGGGGTGGTTGAGCGCGTTGGATACCGTGCCCAGCGAAACCCCTGCCTCGCGCGCGACATCGCTGATTTTAACCTTTGCCATAGCGGCCCCTTTGATGCGTTTCAAGTACGAGTCAGATTGTAGCATCGCCCGTTCCCAGGGTGTCAAAACCCACCAATTAGGGGCAGGTTTATTTTGGCAGGTTTTATCTGGGCAAACACCGGAGTCCAGACCACACCACTGCAAGGGTGGCGCAGCGCGCTGCCTCCTTTGCGGTGGTCGCGTTGCCTGGCCCTTCAATTGTCTCGATCTGTAACATCTGGACGACAAAACAAGACCTACCTGTTACAGATTGAGACAGATCGCCGGGGCCGGGCGGAAAATCTCGATCTGTAACAGCAAACCCTCTTTCGGCGCCCCAGATGTTACAGATTGAGACGTTTCGGCGGAGCTTGTTGTCAGACACCCGAACCACCACAAAGGTGCCTGTCCCCTTTGTGGTGGTTTTGGCGCGGCTGGGCTGCGCGTTAAACAGTGGAGTGTCTACAATAGAAGCCGTTTTGATCGTAGATTGAAAGGCTTTGGTATGACTCGCGCTGTTTCTCGTCGTGATTTCCTGGGCTTGATCGCCGGTGCTGCAATGGTTGCGGCGAGCGGTTGCGCTGGCAGTGGCGCTGACAAGGGCTCTGCCGCCGGTTCTGCCGCGGTTGCGGGCGACGATATTAAGGGCGCCAAGCTCACCTTTGTGGGCGACGATGCCTTTGCGCCCTATCGCTATCTGGAGACGCAGTCGGACGGCAAGCAGAAGGTTGTCGGCCTGGATATCGCCATTGCCGACGAGATGGTCTCGCGCCTGGGCTTTTCTTACGACTTTGAGCCGCAGGACTTTGCCGCCACGCTTGCATCGGTGCAGAGCGATGACAAGGTCTTTACCATGGCGATGAGCTCCAACGAAGAGCGCGAGCAGACCTACGACTTCACGCGCGGCTACTATCAGCCGCTTGTGGGCGTTCTCACGCTCGGCGGCGATCCCGTCAAGCGCGTTGAGGACCTCGTCGGCAAGTCTATCGCCTGCACCACCGGTACCGTGCAGAACAAGTTCATCGCCAAGGTCATGCCCGATGCTGATATTCACACGTACGACGGTGGCGACCAGTGCCTGCAAGAGGTGCTCGCCGGGCGCATCGATGCCTACCTGTGTGACGGCGCCGAGGGCCAGTCCATGCGCGATGCGAATGAGGGCCTGGTGCTGGGCCTGCTCGATCGCTCCGAGACGAGCGATCACGTGGGCGTGTACCGCCTGATGGCCAAGAAGGGTGCCGGATTTGTCGCGGCGCTTGACGAATGCATCGGCGAGATGCTCGAGGACGGCACCATCGATGACTGCATCAAGCAGTATGTGGGCGCCGACTTCATGTGGAACGGCGACTATTCCGCTTCCGGTACGTCGACGGTTGCCGGAAAATAGCGAGCCGGTGAGGCGCGCGCCAAGGGCATGTTGATGAAGTTTGAACTGCTAGAACCATATATACCGATGTTTATGAGCGGCCTGATCGTGACCTGTCAGGTGACGGCCGCCGCGCTGGCCATAGCACTCGTCCTGGGCTTTCTCATTGCCGTGCTCAAGGTTTTGCCCTGTCGCCCATTGCGTGCGGTGCTCAACTTCTACACCTCTATCTTTCGCGGCGTGCCGCTCATCGTGTTGCTTTTTTTGGCGTACTTTGCGACGCCGCAGCTCACGGGCTTCAAAATTTCGATGTTTGCCGCCGGTGCCATTACGCTGGGGCTCAACGGCTCAGCGACGGTGTCCGAGACGGTGCGCGGTGGTATCGAGGGCGTTGACCGGGGGCAGTACGATGCCGCTCGGGCCATCGGGCTTCGCTATGTTCCCATGATGCGCAAGATCATCGTTCCGCAGGCGATGCGCTCGATTGCCCCTGCTCTGGTCAACGAAGTGATCACGGTCCTCAAAAGCTCCTCGCTGGTGGCAACCATCGGCCTGATGGATATGATGCGCGCCGCCCAGAGCGTGCAGGCGCTCACCTATCGAGCCTTTGAACCGTTTTTAGTGGTGGCCGTGGTCTACTACGTCATTGTCATGGCGCTCACGGCCCTGGGCAATCGGCTCGAAGGCCGCCTGCGCCTCTAGGGGTGCGCAAACCGCCACAAAGGTCCCCTTCGTGGTGGTAGGGTGTGTGCATCGAGTGGTATCCAGTTTAAGATACCACTTCTGGTATATCAGCTTGCGTTTGTGTGAGTACAATACTCGGACGTTATACGTCTCAGCGCCCGTCGTGCGTGGGCGTTTTGCAGTCACGCGAGCGAAGGGATTTATCCTATGTGCGGAATTGTCGGCTACACCGGCTCTGATATTGCAAAGAACATTCTGGTCACGGGCCTTAAGCGTATGGAATATCGCGGTTATGACTCCTCGGGCGTCGCGCTCGAGGTGGGCGAGGGCGCCGCGGCTCACCTCGACGTCATCCGCCGCGTGGGTAAGGTTGCGGGCCTGGAGAGTGAGCTTTCCAATATCGACAGCGACGCTACCTGCGGTATCGGCCATACCCGCTGGGCCACTCACGGCAAGCCCTCCGTTGTCAACGCCCATCCCCACACCAGCTGCGATGGTCGCATCGCCATCGTCCACAACGGCATCATCGAGAACTTCGCCGAGCTGCGCGAAGAGCTGGAGGGCCGCGGCCATCACTTTAAGAGCGAGACCGATACCGAAGTTTTCGCGCACTTGATTGAAGAGGCCTATGCCGAGACGCGCGACCTGATGGCTTCCGTGCGCGAAGCCTGCACCCACGTGGTGGGCGCCTATGGCCTGGCCGCCGTGTGCGCCGACGAACCTGGCGTGATCGCCGTTGCCCGCAAGGACTCCCCGATTGTGGTCGGCGTGGGCGAGACCGGCTCCTACGTTGCCTCCGATGTGATCGCGCTTATCGATGCCACCCGCGATGTCGTGGTGCTCGAAGATGGTCAGTTTGCCAAGCTCACGCCCGCGGGCGTCGAGTATACCGACGAGGCCGGCAACGTTATCGAGCCCAAAATCACCCATATCGACTGGGACCTGGACATGGCCGAAAAGGGCGGTTATCCCGACTTTATGCTCAAGGAGATTCACGAGCAGCCGCGCGTGGTGCGCGACACGCTGGTGGGCCGCATGACCCCTGCCGGTGAGCTCGATATCGACGAGCTGGGCCTTTCGCTCGAGGAACTCAACGATATCGACCGCGTATATGTGATTGCCTGCGGCACCAGCTACCACGCCGGACTCATCGCCAAGAACCTTATTGAGGGCTGGGCTCGTATTCCTACCGAGGTTGAGGCGGCTAGCGAGTTCCGCTACCGCAACCCCATCATCACGCCGACGACGCTCGTCGTGGCCGTGTCCCAATCGGGCGAGACGGCCGACACCCTTGCCGCCATTCGCGATGCGCGCATCAAGGGCGCCAAGGTCTTTGGCATCACCAACGTGGTGGGCAGCCCGGTGGCGCGCGAAAGCGACGGCGTCATCTACACCAAGGCCAACAAGGAGATTGCAGTCGCCTCGACTAAGAGCTTCATCGGTCAGGTCGTGAGCCTCACGCTTTTGGCCTTGCTGCTGGCGCAGGTCAAGTACCGCTTGACCACCAAGCAGACGCGCATGCTGTTCCGCGAGCTTTCCGATACGGCCGAGCAGATTCAGTGGATCCTGGATACGCAGACCGAGGCCGTGCACGAGGCCGCGCTTGTGTGCAAGGACGCGCAGTCCGCGCTGTTCGTGGGTCGCGGCATGGGCGCCGCCATTTCTTATGAGGGCGCGCTTAAACTCAAGGAGGTCAGCTACCTGCATGCCGAGGCATATGCCGCCGGCGAGATGAAGCACGGCCCCATCGCGCTGATCGATCCGGGTTTCCCTGTCATCGCGGTGGCAACCAAGAGCGCAACGTACGATAAGACGGTGTCGAACCTCATGGAGTGCAAGGCTCGCGGCGCCAAGGTCATCGTCGTTGCTACCGAGGGCGACGAGGAAATCAACAAGATTGCCGACTGCATCATTCGCGTGCCGTCCGTCCGTGACGTGTTCAGCCCCATCACGGCGAGCGTTCCGCTGCAGCTGCTCGCCCGCGAGGTGGCCATCCTGCGCGGTTGCGACGTTGACCAGCCTCGCAACCTCGCTAAGAGCGTGACCGTGGAGTAGTTGTTGTTCCGCCGTTCTGGCGACCAAGGCCCGGCTCCGTTGCGGCGGAGCCGGGCCTTGTTGCATTTGCCCAGATAAAACCTGCCAAAATAAACCTGTCCTCTTTTGGCAGGTTAGCGGAGCTTGCTGGTCTCGAAATACTTGGGATATTGGTCCAGGACCTCGGTCTGGTTGCGGAACATCATATGCAGGTGCTTGCTGACCAAAAAGCTCGCCTCGATGGGGTCGCGGCCGGCGATGGCGCGGCGGATTTGCTTGTGCTCGTTAACAATCTCCTGATTGTCGAGCGTCTGCGTGGCGGCGCGCAGCCAGCGGAAGCGCTCCAGGTCGGCATTGGTCTCTTCGAGCCACGACCACACGGTGCTGCGGCACGCGATGCTAAAGATCATGCGGTGCATGAGGTTGTCGCTTAAAAAGAATCCGATGCGATCCTCTTCGGCCATGGCCTTTTCCTGCAGCGCGATGGCTTGGTCGAGCTGCTCGATGCCTGCCGAGGTGGCACGGGCGCAGCACTCCACAATCACCTGTTTTTCCAGGTGTTCGCGAATGTAGCAGGCGCTCTCGGCAAAGGTGAGGTTGATGGGCGAGACATAGGTGCCGCTTTGGGGCACGGTGCGCACCAGGCCCTCTTGCGCCAGGCGCACCAGTGCCTCGCGCACAGGGGTGCGCCCCATATCCAGGTCGTCGCAAAGCTGCTTGACGCCTAGCTTTTCGCCCGGCTTGTAGTCCAGGTAGACGATTTTGCGTCGAATGGTGTGGTAGGACTGGTCCTGTAGGCTCGTTTCCTGCTCGCCGACGTGCATCGATTCTTCCATAGTGCCTCGCAACCGTTCTATCACACTCATATATCAGCTGTTAATTATGCCGCGAATCAGCTCTCCGCGGTGGGTAATTCGGCTGTTGCCTAAGAACTATTGCGGCTTCTTAGTCTTTGTTTGCGCAGAGCTGTGCCCAATGTTGCCGTATCATAAGCCGTCGCAAACGTGAAATAGAAAGAAGGAATCCCATATGCAACTGGCAAATATCGTACGCGAGCGCTGGAAGGGTGTCTTGTTCTGCCTGATTATCGCCATCCCCGCGACGTTGCTCGGCAAACAGATTGAGGTGGTCGGCGGGCCGGTATTTGCCATCCTCTTTGGCATGGTCCTGGCGCTCGTCTTTCCCAAGAATCGCCGCGAGCAGCTCGCCGCCGGTGTCACCTATACGTCTAAAATAGTCTTGCAATACGCGGTTATCCTGCTTGGCTTTGGCATGAACCTCTCCCAGATTCTGTCCAAGGGCGCCCAGTCGCTGCCGATTATCGTGGCGACGATCTCGACCTCGCTTGTCATCGCCTTCGTGCTCTGCCGCGTTATGAACGTGCCGGGCAAGATTGCGACGCTTGTGGGTGTGGGCTCGTCGATTTGCGGCGGTTCGGCCATCGCTGCGACCGCGCCCGTCATCGATGCCGACGATCGCGAGATTGCCCAAGCCATTTCGGTCATCTTCCTGTTTAACGTTATCGCGGCGCTCGTGTTTCCGACACTCGGCGGCATGCTCGGGCTGACCAACGAGGGCTTTGGCCTGTTTGCCGGCACCGCCATCAACGACACCTCGTCGGTAACGGCTGCGGCGAGCGCCTGGGACAGCATGCATCCCGGCGCCAGTGTGCTCGAGAGCGCCACGGTGGTTAAGCTCACCAGGACGCTGGCCATTATTCCCATTACGTTGGTTCTCGCATGCTGGCAGATGCATCTGGCGCGCAAGGCCGGCGGCGACGCCAAAAGCACGTTCTCGCTTAAACGAGCGTTTCCCATGTTCGTGCTGTTCTTTGTGCTGGCGAGCGTGATCACCACGGTGCTTCAGCTTCCCGCGTCCATTACGGCGCCCATCAAGGAGCTGTCGAAGTTCTTTATTGTGATGGCCATGGCGGCTATTGGCTTTAATACCGATATCGTCGAGCTGGTCAAAAAGGGCGGCAAGCCCATCGCATTGGGCTTTTGCTGCTGGATTGGCATTGCATGCATGAGTTTGGGAATGCAGCACGTGCTGGGAATCTGGTAGAGAAGTAGCTTATTTGCGTGCTGCGTGCTGCGTGCTGGCGAGCGCATGTCCGCGGTGGAGCGATAGGAGCTCTTGCGGGTATGGCTTGTCCGCAGGTTGATAGGTCCCGAAGAGCTCTTATCGCCCCGCCAGGATGGCGATGCGGGGCAATTCATATACTCGCAAGAAGGCACCGCAGGCCCTATAGTGTTTAGTGAACATTATCGTTCAATTTTGAAACACTTGAGATGCCGGGTCTCAGATGGGGCCGCGGTTGGAGACGGGGCGAACCATGGACAGCGATGCCAAGCTGCAGATTCTGATTGAGGCATTGTCCGCAGCCGGAGCATCGGCGCTGGCAATCGACGGGCGCGGTGGCGTTGTAATCTCGACTATGAGTGACGCGGCGCTCGAGCAGGATATCGCTGCTTTTGTTTCCGAGCGTCTCGCTCGCGTGGGCGATGGGGCACGCCTGGTGATGGGCCACGAGGGCGTGCGGTTGAGCTTGACGGTGCGCCCGACGGCCAAGGAGCGCGGAGCGCTTTGGGTAGTCGTGGCGCATGAGGTGCGCGCCGCTGCGACGCATGCGGGCATCGAGTGGCTCAATGCCGACGAAGTCGAGGCTCGCTACGAGTCGAGCACGTACGGCATCGTCGAAGATGCGGCAGCGGTCGCTGCCCCCGTACGGGAGAGCTACGCACGCGGGGTGCCCCTTATGCTCGAGGGTGAACTGGGCGCGGGGCAGGATCAGATTGCAAGACGCCTGTACCTGGATGGACCCTATGCCGATCAGCCCTTTGTGTCCGTTGCGCTCGATGAGCTTACGGATCGCGGCTGGCGCCATCTGCTCAAAAGTTCCGAATCGCCGCTATTCCAAACGGGGCTGACACTTTGTATGGGCGGCTGGCATGCTGTTGGCCCCCAACGTCTGCGCGAGCTCGTGTCCGCAATGATCGACACGGCGCTCGCAACTCGTTGCCATGTGGTGTTGACGGCAAACGATATGCCGGGCGGCGGCGAAAGCGATCAGGCTGCTTTTGTAACCGAGCGTCTGGCCTGTGCCGTGAGTGTGGCGCCGGCGATTGCCGAGCAGGGCGGCGCGTCGGAAAAGGTTGCGCGCTATCTGGGGTATCTGGCAGATATGTTTAAGACGGGTGCCCCCATGTTGTCCGCCGCCGCGGCAGAGACGCTCGATGCGTACCGTTGGCCCCGCAATTACCTGCAGCTGCGTGAAGTCTCTGAACGACTCTATATATTAGTGGGGGCTGGAACTGTGGAGCGTGCCGTGGCGAAAGAGGTGCTTGCCCAGGAGGACGTTATCAAGACCGCGACCTTTGGCGCCCCGGCGCTCGAAAGCGATTTGTACATCTTGCGTCCCCTGGCCGATACCGAGCGCGATGTCGCACGGTTGGTTCTGCAGCACCTTCACGGCAACAGGACACGTGCGGCAGAGGTGCTCGGTATAAGCCGCACGACTTTATGGCGCCTGCTGAAGGACAACGACCGCTGAGCGAGGCGCCGTGACCGCGTGCGGCGCGTGTGATACAGTCCAAAGAAGCATTGTTTCGATTGTGTTACGGCGTGCGGGGGAGTATGGCGGAGACTTCAAAAACGAACCGAACAAAGCGAAGTGCGGCGCCGGTCGGCCGGCGTACGACTTCGCGGACGTGGGGCAAAAGCGCCTCGGGGTTCGACGGCTCGTTCAAGCGCACAAAATATGGCTATCCTTCGGCAAGCGCTCGCTTGGCCATGCAGGCCGAGTCCTCGTTGTGGGGACGAAGGCGCGTGGTGGGCTCAAAGCTCAAGCACGATGGAACGCTTGGCTACATTAGCCGCGGTGCTGCCCGCCGTAGCGGCCTCAATCCTGCAGGCTGGCATCGTTACGTGCCGATCGTGGTCGTTGCCGCGATAATCGTCATCGCGCTCGCGGCGCTCGGATATGCCGGCGACGGCGCGAGTCTGGGCGCGATGTTCAAATCGCCTGAACTTGCGCATGCTGGCACGGAGCTTGTTGAAGGCGCACAAGACCAGACGGGTGTGGCGCCCCAGCGCGGTATGGTCGCAGCTGCTGCCACCATTGCCGATGCTCAAAAGGACGAGGACGAACAAGGCGACGGCGCCAAAACGACTCACACGAACGAAACGACGACAACTCCATCGGCAAGATAAGTTGCGAGTGGGGCAGCAAATATGGGACGGGGCCTTTCAGCGGGTCCGCCGTTCGTTAGAACGGCGGAACCCATGGGGCTCGCAGCGTCGAGGGGTTCCGGCGTTTGGTAAAACGGCGGAACAAGATTAGTGCTCGATCCAACAACGTAAAGTTTCGCCGGCCTGCAGGTGACGCAGATTCTCCGCGGCAATGTCGACGACGTTGTTGAGGGTGGCGGCTAGATGGAACCAGCCAGAGACGTGCGGTGTGATGAGCATGTTGGGCGCATCCCACAGCGGGCTTGTCGCGGGCAGGGGCTCGGGGTCGGTGACGTCGACCGCGGCGCCGGCGAGATGTCCCGACTCCAAGGCGGCAACCAAGTCGTCGGCGACCACAAGGTCGCCGCGGCCGCCGTTGGCAAAGAAGGCGCCCGACTTCATCGCGGCGAAGAACTCGGCGTTCGCCAGGCCGCGGGTCTCGGGTGTGCTCGGCATAAAGGATGCGACGATGTCTGCCTCTGCCAGGCGCTCAGGTAGAGCGTCCATGCCGTCCATGTCCTCAAACACAATGGGGTAGACGAGTGGATGGCGCTTGATGCCGCGGACGTGCGCGCCCATGTTGCGGCAGAGCGTGGCAAAGTGGCCGCCAATGTCGCCCGCGCCCAGCACCAGCACGTTGGCATTTTTGAGCGAGGTAACCGGCCCCAAATCCTCCCAGCGATGCTCGCGCTGCAAGTCGTGATAGCCGGGCAGGCGCTTCATCATGGAAAGGACCATGGCAAACATGTGCTCGCTCACGGCCTGGCCGTAGGCGCCGATCGAGCAAGACAGCTTGGCTTCAGCCGGCACGGTGCCGGCGGCCAAGTAATCGTCATAGCCGGCGGTCTGCAATTGCAACAGCTGGAGATGCTCGCATGCGGTAAGCAAGGCAGGGTCTATGTTGCCCAAGATCACGTCGGCGTTGGCGACCTGCTCACGCGTGATGGCGTCGGAGCTCGTGTAGATAAAGTCCTCGCCCGGAGCACTCGACTCAAGAATTGCGCGATGGCGGTCGTTGACGGGCGGCAAAACCAGGATGTTCACAAGCAGTCATCTCCGCTCAGCCTGCCAAAAAAGGACAGGTTTATTTTGGCAGGTTTTATCAGGCAAAACGTTCAAATAAAACGCCGGGTGCAAAGCGGGTTTGCCCGTCAGCATCCGGCGCATCTGCGGCTACCAGCTCAGCAGCTCGTAGCCGTCCTCGGTCACCACGAGCTGTACCTCGCACTGGGCCGAGTCGCTGCCGTCCTTGGTGCGCACGCACCAGCCATCGCCCTTGCTGATCTTGATGTCGGGCGCTCCGGCGTTGACCATGGGCTCGATGGTAAAGACCATGCCCGGGGCCATAATGGTGTCCACATCGGGCGCCTCGGTGGTAAAGCCCACAAACGGGTCCTCGTGGAACTCCTTGCCAATGCCGTGTCCGCCGTACTCGCGCACCACGCTAAAACCGGCGTCCTCGACCGTCTTTTGCACGGCCTCGGCCATAACGGACAGCGGAAGCCATGGCTTGACGGCTGCCAGACCCGCCTCCACGCTGGCGCGGGTGACCTCGACCAGGCGCTGGCGCTCGGCAGAGACCTTGCCGATGCAGAACATGCGGCTCGAGTCGCTAAAGTAGCCGTCTAGGATCGTGGAACAGTCAACGTTGATGATGTCGCCCTCGTGCAGCACATCCGCATCGCAGGGGATACCGTGGCAGACGACGTCGTTGATCGAGGTACACACGCTCTTGGGATAGCCCTCGTAGTTGAGATCGGCCGGCGTGCCACCGTGCTCGACGGTGTAGTCGTAGATCATCTGGTCGATCTGGTTGGTGGTCATGCCCGCGGCGATGTGCTCGCCTACGTAATCGAGCACGCCCACGTTGATGGCTGCCGAGCGTTTGATGCCTTCGATATCGGCGGGCGTCTTGTAGAGCGTGCGGGGCAGAACCTCCCAGCCCTCTTCCCACAGGCGCTCGAGGCGCTCATCAAAGGCGCTATGGCATTTCTTGTACTTCTTGCCGCTGCCGCACCAGCAAGCGTCGTTGCGGCCAGGCACGGGTCCTTTGTCATACATGGCTAACTTCCTTTCATCCGCAGCTAGTATAGCCCACCCACGCGTCCATAAAAGTTGCGGTGATATAGTTCCGATTTAAGCGGTTTAACAGCACAAATAGGAACTATATCACCGCAACTGATGGGGCGGGATGGCGGGCACTGGCTGCTGCGTGGTTTTGCTAGTAGCTCACCTGGCAGGGAATGCCGAGGGCTTGGACGCGTTCGGCAATGGCGTCGAGTACCTCAGGCGCTGCTTTGGCAAGGCCGGCGACCGGCGTCTCGCGTGCGACGGTGTAGATGGTCGCCTCCTGCGGGCGAATGCGCTCGAGCGCCGCGAGCCAAGGACCAACGTACTCCTCACCGGTGTTATCGAGAGACTTGCCCCGGTACTCGCCGCTCAAAAACATCGTTTGGATAATAACGTGACCGTCAAAGCTCGCGAACGTTTCGATCTGGTGCTCTACATCGTAGGGGCCAACGGGTTGATCGAGCAGCTGGATAAATGCCGGGTCGATCGTATCGAGCTTAAGAATGTTGTCATCGACCATCATGAGCGCATCGTGCACCTGGGGACGGTCGGCGCGCGTGCCGTTGGAGAGCACGGCGATCTTGGAGTTTGGGGCAAGCTCGTCGCGCAGCGCGACGGCGCCGGCGATGGCCTGCGGAAACTCCGGTGCGGCGGTGGGCTCGCCGTTGCCGGCAAACGTGATTACATCGGGCAGCTCACCTTCGGCTGCCATCTCGCGCAATTTGGCCTCGAGTGCATCGAGCACCACGGCAACCGTGTTATACGATTCGTGGCAGGGGCGCTCGGCATTGAGACCGTTCTCGCAGTAGATGCAGTCGAACGTGCAGATCTTGCCGCTCGCCGGCATCATGTTGACACCGAGCGAAAGGCCCAGGCGACGGCTGCGGACGGGCCCAAAGATGGGGCTGGCATTTAAAAACGTAGACATAGGCATATGCTCCTTGGGACAGTTGAGCTTAAGCATAGCATCGGCCTTCATGCGGGTCGCGGGTTTGGGCACTGTTGTTTAGGCAGAAACCTTGCAATCGGGTGAGTTTTCGAAACCCTGTCATGAAGGGGCGCGAGCCGGGTACAGTAAACGCATTCATGTACGCACAAAATGACGCCATCTGGCCAAGCCGTATCCCGGCACGGCCTGGTGGTGTTGACGATGGGAACACAGTATGGATTTTACGGTCGAGAATGCGGGCACTACGATCGCCTGCCGCGAGTATGCCGGCCCGGTTGTATCGTCCGATGCACCCGCCTTGGTTTGCGTGCACGGTGCCTGCGTCGACGGCGTCTTTTTTGACGCCATCGCCCGCGAGCTCGCCTGTGACTATCGCGTCATTACCTACGACCGGCGCGGTTGCGGCGAGAGCGGCGACGCTGCAGACGGACGCTACGACCTCGCCGTCCAGGCCGCGGACCTGCAGGCCGTTATCGAGCATATTGGCACTCCGGCAAACGTGCTCGCGCACAGTGCCGGTACGCTGGTGACGCTGGAGCTTCTCCGTGCAAACCCCACCATAATCTCGCGTGCGATTCTGCATGAACCCGCCGTGACGGATGAGGGTGCCGGTCTGGGCGCGGCCCCGGTTTTGCTCGAGATGATCGCCGCGGGAAAGGTCTCCAGGGCATTACGGGCCTTCCTGGGCGCCATCGGCGATTCGGACCCTGAGGCCCCCAAGTTAACCGAGGCAGAAGCCAAGCATGCCCTGCGCAACGGCCGCAGCTTCATGGCAAACGAATACGGGATTACTATGACCTGCGTTCCCGATTGGGATAGCGTCCGCGCGTCGAAAACGGTGGCCGCCGTGCTCCTGGGCGAGCTCTCGATTGGCACGCCTCGCGAGGCGGGCACGAGGGTGGCGGCTGAGCTTTTGGACTGTCCACTCGTAACGGTTCCCGGCGCGCACAACGGCCTGCGCGATCGCCCGGCAGCGGCTGCCCAGACTGTCCGTGGCATCCTGGGGTTCTAGCACTCGCAATAGCCAAAGCAGCCTTCACCCGCAAACGTTTCGTCCGTGTTAACAAATGTGTTCAAAACTTCACGTCTGCGGCTTCAATCGCGCCGTCTGCCAACTCATAAAAATGTAACGGCATTCACGTGCTTACCTGCATCGGCAAGGTGTTACCCTTGTAACATTTGGAACCCACCGCTACCATGCGAAGCTATCGAAAGGGCCCCATATGCTCAATAATCACGAGGTCAATCTAACCGACGAGGAGGCTGCCGCCGAGGTCGCCCGTGTCGCGAAGACCTACCCCGTGGTACGTTTGCTGTCGGCCGATCAGATTAAGAGCGAGCCTAACTGCCTGCTCGCCGGTGATCGCTGCCCTTGTTTGCGCCAGGCAAGTCTTGAGGCCTTGACAGATTCCGATGAGGTGTCGGAGCAACTCCTCAACGATGGCGTTGAGTACCGCGCCCATCTGCGCCCTCTGAAGGTCGAGGGCGAGCCTCATGTCCTGCTGATGGTGCGTCCGATCGATGGGCAAGAGGCTGCAAAAGAGGACCTTGTCTACACCGACGTGCTGACGAGCGTGCACAATCGCCGATATTATGAGGAAAAGCTCCGCAGTGCCCGCATGAATGCCGGCGTTGCGATGATCGACCTTGATGATTTTAGGGTCTTCAACGATACGTGTGGCCGTCATGCCGGCGACCTTGCGCTCGGTGCCGTGGCGACAGCCATGCGCAGCGGAATCCGTTCGACTGACGAGCTTGTGCGCTATGGCTGCGACAAGTTTGTGGTTGTCATGCCCAATATTCCCTCCGATGACTTCACCCGTCGCCTGCATCAGGTGTCCGATGCCGTTCGTTCCACGATTATTCCGGGCCATGAGTACGTGAGCTTGACGGCATGTGTTGGTGGCGTTCGCATTCATGGCGAGACGGTCGATGAGGGCGTTGGCCGCGCTGTCCAGTTACTGAGCCGCGCTAAGGCAAAAGCCGGTACGGTCGTGACCGATGCCGATTCCATCGAGGCCTTCCAAAGCGAAAAGCCTTTGGTACTTATTGTCGATGACTCCGAGATGAACCGAGTCATTCTCAGCGAGATGCTCAAGGACGAGTATTGCATCCTCGAGGCCGACAACGGTCGTACGGCGCTCGACATGGTCGACCGCTATGGTGATGAGTTGTCGCTCGTGCTGCTGGATATTGTCATGCCGGGCATAAGCGGCTTTGAGGTGCTGGCCGGTCTGTCGCGCCGATCGGTTAGTGACAATCTGCCTGTCATCATGATTTCGAGCGAAGATTCCGATGATATGGTTCTGCGCGCGTACGAGCTGGGCGCCTCGGACTATATCAACCGCCCGTTTGACTCCCGTGTCGTGCGCCGCCGTGTAAGCAACACCATCCGCCTATACGCCAAACAGCGCCGCCTGACGAGCCTGCTGTCCCAGCAGTACAACGAGCGTGTCAAGAACAGTCGCATGCTCATCGACATCATGGCCGGCGTCATGGAGCTTCGCAACGGCGAGAGCGGCAGGCACGTTACGAACATCGAAAAGCTGACCGAGCTGCTGCTTGGCTGTCTGGTCCAGCGTAGCGGCGCGATCTCCCTCGACAATGAGGAGCGCTCCACGATTGCCCTGGCTTCGGCGCTGCACGATATCGGCAAGATGTCGATTGACGATGCGATTCTCAACAAGCCCGGACGCCTTACGCCCGAGGAGATCGAGATTATGAAGACGCATACCACGATCGGCGCCGACATGCTGCGTGAGCTGGGTAGCCATCACGCCGGCAATGCGCTTATGGAATATGCGTACCAGATTGCGCGTTGGCACCACGAGCGCTGGGACGGCAAGGGTTATCCCGATGGCCTTAAGGGCGATGAAATTCCCATTGCCGCACAGGTGGTTTCGGTGGCCGACGTGTACGATGCCCTGACGAGCGTGCGCGTGTACAAGGACGCTATCCCGCACAAGGAGGCAATCCAGATGATCCTGGACGGTAAGTGCGGCACCTTTAACCCGCTGTTGCTCGACTGCTTGCTCGAGGTGCAAGACCGTATTGCCGAGACGTTGGCACGCCCCGCCGACGTTGTCGCGTTTCCCACGATTTAGTTTGACCAAAGGAGTTTTTAATCCATGATTTCCATGCGTGAGGCGTATGAGAAGATCGGCGCTAATTATGATGACGCGTGTGCTCGGCTGATGGGCGGGGAAATGCTTGCCCGCTTTGCCCTCAAGTTTTTAGATGACGAGAGCATGGACAGGTTGGAGGCTGCCATGGCGGCAGGAGACGCCGAGGAAGCGTTTATGGCAGCGCACACGCTCAAGGGCGTGAGCCAGAACCTGGGATTCGATAATCTGTACGAGCCGGCGGTTGTGGTGACCGAAGCACTGCGCGGCGCCGATGCCGTTGACGGCGCTCGCGAGGGAATGCATGCGTTGCAGCAGCAATATGCGGCTACGATGTCGGCCCTGCGCGAGGCGGCCGAATAAGAGCTTGCGAGCCTTGATGACTATGAGAGTGGATAATCTCCCGTTTTAGGCCCGGTGGTGGCCTCGAAGTGGGAGATTATCCACTCTCGTTCGATACGTGTCCAAAAATCCACTCTCACCCCTTCTGATTAGTGAATGGGCTATGCGCACTGGCGGGGCTTTCCGCATGCAATCAATATCGTTGTTCGATAAACTGTTCGAATAACGATAGAGTCGATGAGGGTGAGTGTATGTCTAACAGCGTTCAGCGTATGGCCAAAGCGGGCGAAAATATCAGGAAGCTTGGCTTTTGCATGGCAGCCGTTTTTGCAGGGATGCTCGTCGCTTTTGCCGCGTTGGTTGTTTACGTGATCTGGTATGCGGTTGCAAACGTTGCTTCTGTCGATTCTTTCGGCGTCGTGACGCTTCTCGATGGCGGGTGCATCGTTATCCCAAGCGGACTGTGCCTGGCACTCGTCGTGGGTATTTCGCTTGTCGTTCTGTGTGGGATCAGCCGTAACATCTCGCGAGGCGTCTCGCCCTTTACCAAGACGCATGTGCGGCTTATCCGTGTTCTTGCGCTTGGCTTTGCTGTTAACGCCGCGGTTTCGCTTATTGGTGCCTACGGATCGGTCAATCTTACCATTGGTGGGCTGGAGCTTTACGTCGTGCCTCATTCCTTCGTTATTGAGATTTGCCAAGGCGTTGCCTTTGATGCGGGGTCGCTTATCGGCGCGGCTGTCTGTCTGTGTATCTCGGTGATCTGGAGTTATGCCTCGCTGCTCCAAGAGCAGTCTGACGAGCTTGTGTAGGAGGAAGCATGAGCTATCTCATCATCGAGCTTGAGACGCAGCTGCTTAAGACCGGAAAGACCAGTGCTGATCTGATTCGTGCCACGGGGCATACTCCGGCTAATATTTCTAAGCTAAGAAACGGAAAAATTAAAGCTATTCGCCTTAAGACGCTTCTCGATATTTGCGATGAACTTGACTGTCAACCGGGAGATATTATTCGGCGGGTGAGTGAGAAAGAGCTTGAGGAGCTTATTGTTGAGCGTGCAAAAAATGTCGTGAGACAGATGCGGAATGGTGGAGGCAATGAGTCGTCGCTTCCGACATCAGTCTTTGCTGTAGATTTGAGCGACGAGTAGCATATAGCGAGCAGCTAAAACGAGATATTGGTGTGATGGGGCCCGTGTCTAGCGCGGGCCCCATCTCTTTAAATTATCTTGACAAATATAAGTTATCGATAAACAATAACACAAAGTAAAAGCGATAATAGAAAGGAGGAACGATATGAGCTGGATTGTCAAACCGAGTTATGTGGACCCCGGTGGTGGGTGCAACGGTTACTGCAAGACATTCTGTGGAGCACGCACTTGCGTCAATAACTGCAGCAAAAACTTCTGTTTAGTTAATCTCTAGCAGTTGCGGCTGCTGCCAGGCGACAGTCTGGCAGCAGCGGTTTTGCTATCAAGCAGAACGGGAGGCCAATGAGTGCATCAGCGATAAAGCTATCAAAGGTGTCAAAGCGCTACGGGAAACGGTGCGTTTTGCATGACGTTTCCTTCGAGGTGCATCAGTCTGAGCTCTGTGCCCTTGTCGGTGCAAACGGTGCGGGCAAAAGCACGCTTATTAAAATCGTCTTGGGCCTCTGCGAGCCATCGTCGGGGAGCGTGGAGCTCTTTGGAGGCAAATCAAAAAGAGAGCTTGGCTTGATGCGGACGCGTGTCGGCTATGTGCCAGATTCCAGCGGAGCATACCAATCCCTCAGTGCGGTTGAGAATCTCCAAATCCGATGTTTGGAATGGGGGCTTGATGCGAATCGTGAGATTCCTCGCGTTTTGAGCCTAGTCGGGCTGGACGTCGAAGAGAAAAAGAGCGTGAGCAGTTTTTCTCTGGGAATGAAACGGCGGCTGGATATAGCTACGGCTTTGTTGGGTGACACTGATCTGCTTATTTTTGATGAGCCAGCAAACGGGTTGGACCCGCTGGGCATCGAGAGTATATGGGCCCTTATCGGTCGATTGAATCGAGAACAGGGTAAGACCATGCTCATCTCTAGCCATGATTTGGATGAGTTGGCATCGGTTGCAACAAGCTGCCTGTTTCTTCATGACGGCGAACTGCTGAAAAAGGAATCGATGGACGTCATAAGGGATGAGGCGTCGTCCCTAAAAGAGTATTACAGGCGCTTGATGAAGGCGGTCTCGCTATGAAGCGGGCGATCCATCCCGTAAAGGCAGATATGATGCGTTTGCACAGGATGTTTCCGGCGAAGTTTGGTCTTGCGCTTATGCTGGCGTTCGGCCTTCTCTTCGGCATCTTTCTAAAAAACGGAACAACGTTGCTCGCCTTTGGCAATAGCGTTTTTGGGGAGGATATTGGCTTCTGCTGGAATGTAATTGATCCTTCTGCACCCGATGAGTCCCTTGTGCGCAGTGCTTTTGCCGGCACCTCTCTGTTCGTTCCGCTCATCGTTTGCCTGGCGATTTTACAGGAGCGCGGCTATGAAGAGGGATACCGAATTTCTTCAGCAAGAGGTCTTACCCGCTTTAATGGGGTCCTAGCACATGTGTTTTCGTCTGCTTTAATAATTGGCGCAGCATATAGTGCGCTTTGCCTTCTTCTTTTTGCAATAGCCATAATACGTGGTGGGCAAAGCTGTGCGCACGACATGCTGGCTGCATTTTTGCCTGCGATGATAATCAACGCCGTATTGGTGATATCGGTTGCGTTGGAGACGGTGACCATCTATCGGATTACAAGCAGCGCCGTATTTAGCGGGGCTGTGGCAATAATCGGATTTGTCACGAGCTTGACGCTCTACGGAACTTACCTTCAGACGCCCATACCATCCTTGCGATGGATCTTCCTCCTTCCAGGGCCGTACCTTGGAGTCGGATGTGCCCTTGGGTATAGCGATATGGGTCAGCTGATACTTCTGGAATATGGCGTGGCAGCCAGCTGTCTATCGGTATTGATTTACGCTCTCGTGAGCTTTCGCGCTGGGGGTGTGCTCAATGGCTCGTCAGATTAAAAGACTTCTCCAGTCAGAATTGAAGCATGTGAGCAAATGGATGTACGCTTTAATCCTGGTAATTTATGCGTGCATAGTGGTATTGCAGCTTAATTCTTTCCCGATGTGGTTCTGTAGCCTCCGTGAGAACAGTTTCTTGGGCTTTTTCCCAGACCCGACGCTTCTGCTGTCGGCAGAGGATGTCCTTCTATTTGGTAATGCAGAGGTTTTTCGCGGTCTGCTGTTCAACGTAGCCCCGTTGGCTCTGTCTCTTATACACATCTCCGAGCCC
>URWZ01000002.1 GCA_900551625.1 uncultured Collinsella sp. | reverse complement strand
CGTTCTTGAATGACTAGTTAGAAGAGATAAGGAGTGTCCCCAGCTGTCGACAGAAAAGGTACGTCCCTAAGTGCCGGATGGTTGCATTAGGAGTATCATCGTCTGCGCAAATAAGCACGAAAGAGCATGTTAGAGATTGAGAGCGTATGGCTGATACCGCATCTAAGCACATTGACATGACAACCGGCTCGCTGTGGCGCAATATTCCCCTGTTCGCCTTCCCCGTGGCCGCCACGAGCATCTTGGAGCAGCTATCGAACCTCATCGCCACGGTCATCATCGGTAACTTCTCGGGCGACCAGGGAACCCTCGCCATGGCGGCGGTCGGCTCCAATGTTCCGCTTACCAGTCTTATGCTCAACCTGTTTATTGGCATATCGCTTGGCTCCAACGTGGTCATCGCCAACGCTATCGGCCGCAACGATCAGAACATGGTCAAACGCGCCGTCCATACCTCGATTTTAATGGCGCTCGTGGGCTTTGTCGTCATCGCTCTGGGCGAGATCTTTGCCGAGCCCATGCTCGCCGCGCTCAACGTTCCCGCCGAAACCATGCCGCTCGCCTCGCTCTACCTGCGCGTCTTTTTGCTCAGCCTGCCCTCAATCTTGCTCTACAACTTTGAGGCCGCGATCTTCCGCTCCGTCGGCATCACCCGCATGCCGTTGCAGGCGCTTGCCGTGTCCACCGTCCTCAACATTGGCCTGGACCTCATCTTTGTCCCCGTACTCCACTGGGGCGTCGCGGGCGTCGCCATCGCCACCGCCATCGCCTACACCGTCAGCGCCGCTACACTCTTTATCCGCCTGCTCAAGACCGACTCCGTCGTCCGCGTCACCCCACGCGACCTGGCTATCGACCCCGTCGCCCTCAAGCGCATCGTCAAGATCGGACTGCCCGCCGGCATCCAAAGCGCTGTCTTTGCCGTCGCCAACATCATCATCCAGTCCGCCATCAACAGCCTGGGCACCGAGGTCATGGCGGCATCGAGCGCCGCCATGAGCCTGGAGTACGTGTGCTACAACCTGCTCAACAGCTTTAGCCAGGCTTGCACCACCTTTGTGGGACAAAACCACGGTGCTCGCCAGATCGACCGCTGCACCAAAACGCTTAAGGTCTGCCTGGTCGAAGGCGGTATCGTTGCCCTCACCACGATTATCGTTATTGTCGGCCTCGGGCGCGAAATCCTATCGCTGTTCAACAGCGATCCCAACATCGTCTCGATCGGCTATATCCGCGTGTGCTCGATCTTCCCGGCGTACGCCTTTAGCATGTTCTACGAAAACATGTCCGGCTACCTGCGCGGCTTTGGTATCTCGCTCATGCCCGCCCTCATCACCATGATCTGTGTCTGCGGCATCCGCTTCTATTGGGTGTTCTGCGTGTTCCCGCACTTCCGCACCTTTGCGAACATCATGATGGTCTACCCCATCAGCCTGGGCACCACGGCGTTCTTTATGGTCGTGGCGGTATTACTCTGCCACCCGGCACGCACCTATCGCGCCGCCCAAGCCAAAGCGACAGCCCGCTAAACACCGCACTCAACGCCACGCCAGTCATTAATTGACAATATGCGAGCTCATATAGTCGATAAAGCGCCTCGTGGCGATGGGCATGGTGTCCCAGCTGCGCCAGGCGGCCACCACGTCGCGCGAGGGGGCATGCACGATGGGCCGCACACAAATATCGGCTCGCATGCCCTCCACAGTACGGCGGTAGAGCATGCTCACGCCCAGGCCTTCCTCCACCATCGCCATGATGGTGTAGTCGTCGGTCACCTCGCTCGTCACGTGCGGCGACAGCCCATGCGCCGCGAATGCATCGAGCACCAGGCTCTGTTCGCCTTCATCCAGCAGCACAAACGGCTCGGACGCTAGGTCAGCGAGTGTCACCTTTTCCTTTGCCGTCAGCGGATGCGCCGCCGGCAACAATGCCACCAACTCGTCGTGATAGACCACACGCTTCTCGAGCCCAGCGGTAAATCCGCGTGCCGTAAAACAAAAATCAACCACGCCATCGTGCACCCACTGGGCGTTGCGCGTGTAATCGCCCTGCTTGAGGGTAAAGCGTACGCCCGGGTGCAGCGCACCAAAGTCGCGGATCACGCGTGGCAACACGGTACGACTCACGTTGGTAAATGTCGCAATGCGAATATCAGTCGAGGAGAGCCCCAGCAGCTCCTGGCGCTTACCCTCGAGCTCGGCCTCGGCGGTCACGATCTGGCGCAGGTACGGCAGATACTGCTTGCCGTCGCGCGTAAGCGAAACGCCCTGCTTGCCGCGCTCGATAAGCGTGGTGCCTAACTCGCGCTCGAGCGCCTTGACGGCCTGGCTCACCGCACTTTGCGTATAGCCCAGCTCATCGGCCGCGCCCTTAAGACTGCCGCGATCGACCACCATACAAACAATCTGATACCGCGATGCCATTGTGCCTCCCCATCAATGCAGACGTAAAACGTTTTGCCAGGGCTTTTTCTGCCAACATTAGCATTTCTTAATCATACTGAAGATACATTCGCTTTACTACATCCACATCTGGGAGCAGAATCCTTTTTACGAAACCGTTCTGTAACAAAAGGAGCCCCATGGATCGCAAAAAAGCAATCGCGCTCTCATTTTCCGTTCCCGTCGCATGGGGCTTTTCGTATCCCCTCATGAAGATCGGCATGGACAGCATGAACGCCACGAGCATCGTTGCGCTGCGCTGCATCATCGCCTTTGCGGCCTGCCTGCTGCTCTTCCACAAGCGCGCTTTCCGCATCAACCGCGACCTTATGGTCCGTGCCGCCATCATCGGCGCCATCATGGCAACCGAGCTCACCTGCATGTGCCTGGGCTCCAGCCTCACCTCTGCCTCCACTGCCGGCTTTTTGCAGAGCCTGACGGTCGTGATCGTGCCGTTTGCCAACGCCGCCCTGCTGCGTCGTGCCCCCGAGCGCAAGGTGCTCGTCGGCACGGCTATCGTCACCTGCGGCATGCTGCTGCTCTCGGGCGCCGACTTCACCAGCCTGAACCCGGGCGCGCTCATCATGCTGCTCTCCGCCTTTATCTATGCCAGCCACATTATCGTGGCCAAGCGCTTTGTCGAAGAAGTCGATCCGCTTGCTCTGGGCGTTTGGCAGCTGGGCTTCGGCGGCTTGTTCTCGGGCATCGCTGCATTCACCTTTGGCGGCTTCACGCTTCCCGGCACGCCCAGCGAAATCGTCGTTGTCGTCGCGCTCGCACTCATCTGCTCCGCCTACGGCTTTATCACTCAGACACTCGTACAGCCCCACGTGCCCGCCGAGACCACCGGCTTCGCCTTCTCGCTCGAGCCGGTCTGCTCCGCCGTCTTCTCGTTCTTCCTGGTCGGCGAGGTTCTGAGCCCCATCACCTTCTTTGGCGCCGCACTCATCCTAACCGGCGTCATGGTGGCAACCGTCGAGCTTCCGCGCCTCCGCGCACATGAACAGGCTCGCATGGCAGGAGCGCCCGAGCACGTCTCGTAGACCCCGCTCTTCATACAGCCGCGGCATAAAGGCAACCGGTGCGCCTTTACAATAGATGTAAACAGAGCATCTGACGTAAAGGAGCCCCATGGACGCCGCGACCCGCGACCGCAACATAGCAACTTGGTTGGGCGATGCGCCGCAGCCGGTACGTGACACTACGAACCAGCTGCTCGAGCGCATCGCCCTTTTGCGTACCGAGCAGACTATCTACCCGGCACAAGAGGACATCCTCAATGCCCTCGCCTACACGCCGGCCGACCAGGTCAAGGTTGTCATCTTGGGTCAAGACCCCTATCACGGACCCAACCAGGCCATGGGGCTGTCGTTCTCGGTCCCCGCGACGCAAACCAAGTTGCCGCCGAGCCTGCGCAACATCTATAAGGAACTCAAAGCCGATTTGGGTTGCCCCATTCCCGCCACAGGAGACCTAACACCATGGGCACAGCAGGGCGTCCTGCTCCTCAACACTACGCTCACCGTGCGCGAGCATGCCGCCAACTCGCACGCCAAACTAGGCTGGAGCACCCTGACCGACTACGTTATCGAACGCTGCTGTCAGCTGCCCCAACCGGTCGTCTTTTTGGCATGGGGCCGCTTTGCCCAACAGATGGTCGAAGGCAAGCTCGCCGCGACCGGCGCGGGCAAGGCAACCGGCAAGTTCTGCCTGGCGTCCACGCACCCCTCGCCACTTTCGGCCAACCGTGCCACGGCAGAACTCCCCGCTTTTATGGGGTCGCGCCCCTTCTCGGCAGCCAATCGGCTACTCGAACAGCACGGCTCGACCCCCGTCAACTGGATTTGCCTCGGCTAAAAATCGATACATCAAAAACGCGCCCGACGGCTTTCCATCGGACGCGTTTCCTATTCGGGCCAAATAAATTGTGTGCGGCCGGCCTCGCCGCCATCGATCAGCAGGCTCTGCCCGGTCATAAACCGGTTGGTCACGCCCACAAAGTAGATCCACTCGGCGATCTCTTGGGCGGTGGCCCAGCGCTTAAGCGGCGTGAGCTCCATAATCTGGTTCCACAGGTGCTCGTCTTCCATCACACAACGGTTGAGCGGCGTGATAACGCCGCCCGGGTCCACACTGTTGGCGATGGCCTGCGGTGCCAGGCGGTTTGCAAGGTTCTTGGTGTAGGCGATAACGCCGCCCTTGCTGGCAGCATAGGCAGGAAACTCCGATCCCGTATGTCCGCTCGCCGACCCCACATTGACCACGGATTTGATAGCCAGTGTCGGCTTGGCGGCAAGCCCCTCCCCCACAAAGGCGTAGTGCTCGGTCACGTTGATGGTGCCACGCAGGTTGGCAGCGATGTCGTCGGCCGAATCCTGCGTACCGGCAACGTTCACGATTACCTGGGGTTCAAGGTCGCCTGGAAACGCGTCCGGCTTGCGGACATCAACGATCAGATGGCGGTAGCGCTCGTGTTCGATCGTCGATGGCAAAAGATCAAAGCCCACAACCTCGTGGCCCTCGTCCAAAAAGCGCTGCACGCACGCGGCTCCGATACCGCCCGAAGCGCCCGTGATCAAAACCCGCATACTTGCTCCTTAGGCGGTTGCGTGGCGCTCGAGGTACTCGGAGCCCACGTTCTCGCGCTCCCAGCCGCGCACGACCTTGTAGCCCACGGGACTCAGGAAGACCTCACACAGCAGCTCGGCGACAGCGCCGGTCAGCGAGCACATAAGGACCTGCACCCAGGTCCAACCAAAGAACGTGTGGCTCACCACAATGGCAAAGACCAGGTTGTCGATAAACTGGCCAACACCCGTGGACACATAGGAACGGAAGGCGAAGCTCGCAAAATTATTCTTTTTGAGCATACGGCCGAGCGACTGGTTGAGCGTGGAATTAACCACGGCAGAAACGAGCATGGCAAGCGAAGAGCCCAGCACCACGTACCAGGTGCCGCCGATGGTGGCGTTAAGGGCGGTGTTGACCTCGATCATGCCAGTGTCGTAGTAGGCGCCCCACATGCCGGGCGTGAGCGAGCATGCCCAAAAGCACAGGCTCACGGCAAGGTTGACCGCCAGTGCGAGAATAGAGATCTTGATGGATGCCTTGGCGCCAAAGCGCTTACAGATCATGTCCTGGCACAAAAACGAAACCCAGCTCACCACAAAGCCGCAATCGAGTGCCAGATACGGCAGGCTGATGAGCTCTTTGTTGGCCAGCAGGTTCATCATGATGACGCTCACGAAAAACAGCGAAACCGTTGCCGCGGGAATGCTCCGCAACAGGACCTTGTAGTCCTCCATGACCTTCTTGATCATTATGTACTCCTTTGGTTTTAGGTTTAACGAGCAGGATATCGGACCCGAACTGCTCGGACGCCCCGGTCTTGAGACGACGGTGGGTATGATAGCCGCTCACACGGCATCAGGCAAGCAAACGGCGCGGCAGTCCCGCAGGGCCACCGCGCCGATGCGTTAAAAGGCCACGTTGCCAAACTCCGACAGGATAAGGTCGGGGTTGTGGTCGGTTGCCCAATCCACGTTCCACGGGCTCGTGAACAGCAGCAGCTTACCGCCGCGCATGTCCTCGACGCGCAACGTGTCGCGCGTGAGCGAAAGGGCCGGGATATCGATGGTGTCGGGGTCGTTCTGGATCCAGCGGATGTCCGTATAGGGCAGCGGCTGGCGACGAACCTCAACACGGTACTCGGCCTTGAGGCGGCGCTCGAGCACCTCAAACTGCAGCACGCCGACCACACCCACGATGACGCTCTCCATGCCGGCACCCAGCTCGCGGAAGATCTGGATGGCGCCCTCCTGGGCAAGCTCCTCCATACCCTTGACGAACTGCTTGCGCTTGAGCGTGTCGACCTGCGTAATGCGAGCGAACATCTCGGGGGCAAACGTCGGGATTTGCGGATACTGCACGTGGCGCTTGCCGGAGCACACGGTGTCACCGATGCTAAAGATACCCGGGTCGAACAGGCCTACGATATCGCCCGCGTACGCCTCGTCAACAATCGCGCGGTCATCGGCCATCATCGACGTACCGGTGGCAAGCTTGAGCTTGCGGTTGCCCTGCACGTGGAAGGCATCCATGCCGCGCTCGAACTTGCCCGAGCAAATGCGCACAAAGGCGATGCGGTCGCGGTGATTCTTGTCCATGTTGGCCTGGATCTTAAACACAAAGCCGCTAAAGTCGTCGCGGCAGGGATCGACCGGTTCGCTGGTGAGCGTATCGGTATAGGCGCGCGGCGTCGGGGCCAGACGCAGGAACTCCTTGAGGAAGGGCTCCACGCCAAAGTTGGTGAGCGCCGAGCCAAAGAACGCCGGGCTCAGCTTGCCGCAGGCCACGGCATCCAAGTCGAGCTCGTCGCCGGCACCATCGAGCAGCTCGATGTCGTCCATCAGGTTCTTATGGTTCTCCTCGCCGATGAGCTCATCCATGGAAGGATCGCCCAGCTCGGCCTCGACCTCGGCGACCTTCTTGGTGGCGTTGGCGTGGCCGTCGCCCTCAAAGGCAATGACGCGACGAGTCTGACGATCGAACACGCCGCGGAAGTTGCGGCCGCTGCCGATCGGCCAGTTCATGGGATACGTATTGATGCCCAGGACATTCTCGATCTCTTCCATGAGCTCAAACGGGTCGCGAGCCTCGTGGTCGAGCTTGTTCACAAAGGTAAAGATGGGAATGTGGCGCAGCGTGCAGACTTTAAAGAGCTTTTTGGTCTGGGCCTCGACGCCCTTAGCGCCATCGATGACCATGACCGCGGCGTCGGCGGCCATAAGAGTACGGTAGGTATCCTCCGAGAAGTCCTGGTGACCGGGTGTATCGAGGATGTTGACGCAGGCGCCGTTGTAGGTGAACTGCAGCACCGAGGAGGTAACGGAAATACCGCGCTCCTTCTCGATGTCCATCCAGTCCGAGACGGCGTGCTTGGCCGAGCTCTTGCCCTTGACCGAGCCGGCAGTCTGGATGCTGCCGGTATAGAGCAGCAGCTTCTCGGTAAGCGTGGTCTTACCGGCGTCCGGGTGGCTGATGATCGCGAATGTGCGGCGCGACGAGATTTCATCCGACAGGCTTGCCATGCGGATCCTTTCTTGCATTGAGTGCATTACGTCGTTGTAACCGCACTATTGTAGCCGCGAAATCCCGCTCTAGGGCACCTATCAGGACAAATTCATCAGTTAGGGCCTAGGGTAGCAGTCGATGGCGGCACTCCGCAGCAGTATTGTCTCGATCTGTAACATCTAGACGGTTTTTGAACCTCTACCTGTTACAGATTTAGACAAACAGGTGGGCGTCCCAGAAAGATTTCGATCTGTAACAGGTAGCCGTCCAAATCGGTTCCAGATGTTACAGATTGAGATGGATGAACGAACGGACAATCCCTATTTGCCTCTTGCGTAACTGTGCATAGTGTATATATACTGTGCTTACCGGTTATATACACGTGTAGCCCAACAGCTAAGGAGCCGCTGTGGACATCATCCTATCCAATTCGAGCGACAAGCCCATCTACGAGCAAATAGCCTCGCAGGTCAAAGCTCAGATCCTTTCGGGCACACTCGCTGCGGGAGCCAAACTCCCCAGCATCCGCGCACTCGCGAGCGATCTTGGCGTGAGTGTCATCACCACCAAGCGCGCCTACGCCGACCTAGAGCAACTCGGGTTTATCTGCACCGTGCAGGGCAAGGGCTGCTTTGTCGCCGAGGGCAACCAGGAACTCTTGCGCGAAAACCAGCTCTGCCATATCGAAGAGCTACTTGCGAAAGCGGCGAGCCAAGCCGAAACCCTGGGCCTCACGCGCGACAAGCTGCACGAGATGCTCGACCTGGTAGCCCCCGAAACTATGCAGTAGCCATCTGCAAGAAAGGCTATGCCATGCAAAACCTTTTAGAACTCAAAGGTATCTCACGCCGTGTGAGCGACCGCTTTTCGCTGCGCGACGTCACGCTTGCCGTGGAACCCGGCCAGATTGTTGGCTTTGTGGGCGCAAACGGCGCCGGCAAAACCACGACGATTCGAGCCGCGCTCGGGCTTATAAAGCTCGATGCCGGCGAGGTGCACCTGTTTGGGCAGCGCTGTGGCGCCGACGCGCCCGATGAAACGCAGCGTTGCCTGCGCACTCGTGTCGGCCTCGTGCTGGACACATGCCCCTTCCCTTCCACACTCAAGGTGACCGAAGTTGAGGCACTCGTAAGCCCGGCATACCCCACCTGGAGCCACGACACCTTCTCCAGCCTCATCGACCGATTTGGCCTCGATCCCAAGGCAAAGGTCAAGGACCTCTCCCGCGGCATGGGCATGAAGCTGCAGCTTGCCTGCGCGCTCAGCCACAAGGCCAAACTGCTCGTTTTGGACGAAGCCACCGCGGGCCTCGATCCCATGGCACGCGAGGAGCTGCTTGATGAGCTGCTTGCCTTTGTCGCCGACGGCCAGCACAGCGTGCTGCTCTCGAGCCACATTACGTCCGATCTCGATCGCACCGCTGATCGCGTCATCTGCATCGATAATGGCTCGATTATTTTTGACCTGCCGCGCGAGGATATTACCGACCGCGCTGGCATCGCCCACTGTACCCAAGCACAGGCCGCCGAGCTTATGGTTTGCGTCGAAGGCGCCCGTGCCGTCCACCACGCCTACAGCGTGGACGTGCTCGTGCCCAACCGTCGCGATACGCTCGAGGCCTTCCCCGAGATTCCCTGCGATCGGGCAACCATTGATGACTATCTTCGCCTCATGCTGAAAGGGGCTTCGAAATGAAACGCGCCTTTATGTCCGAGCTCGCCATCGTCCGCACGCTCACCCCGAGCATCGCGGGCGTCGGCCTGTTCATCTTCGTCGTGCTGACCGCCGTCAGGGCATCGAATGGTGATTCCGATATGAGCGCCGCCGGCGCCTTCGCAATCAGTACCATGTCGCCCATCATGGCCATGACGTCGCTGGCCGGGCTCGACAACCAAAACGGATGGGAGCGCTATCGGGCAACGCTGCCCATCTCACGCAAAGACATCGTCAGCGCACGCTACCTGTGCATCACTATTTTCTCGGTCATCATGACGTGCGCGGCCGTGCTGTTGAGTATCGTCGCCATCCCGATCTTAAACAGCGTGGGTATCCCCTCCACGGGAGAGACCGTCTTTGAGACCGCAATCGCCTCGGCAATATCGATGCTCATCTCCCTCATGATGGTGTTTTTGGCACAGCCGCTGTTCTTCCGATTTGGACACATGGAGGCGCTGCGCCTATCCGTCGGCCTGCTTGCCCTGCTCTGGTGCCTTGCCATTGCCACGTTGAGCTCCTCCAACCCCATCAGCAACTGGCTCATGTCGATTGCCGGGGCAAATCCCGATCCCGCCGTCCTTGGCTGTCTGTGTGCAGGCATCGCCACACTTGCCCTCGCGCTATGTGCAATCAGCTACACCGTCAGCACCAAGGTTTATCGAGCACGCGATCTGTAATCGACGGCTAAAAAAGCTTAGGTGGTACCCCGCTTATTTTTTCAATGAAACAAGGCGGCATAGCGTCACCACCGCCCCTCACAGCAGGCCGTCTAGTTCTTGGCAACCAAAAAGACACCGTCAGCATATCGAAGGTGAATACTTTTCCGAGAAGTGAACGAGTAAAAACAGTGCCCTGTAGCATCGATATTTTTAAGGACTCAATTCCTGCGGTTTTTGTCTAAGAATCCTGCAGTTTTGTTCGAAAAAAGTGTGCATGTTCCAGGGGTCCAGATTTACTCGTTCACTTCGCGGAAAACCATTCACCTTCGATTCGAGCCTTAACCAAATGCCCTCTCGAACTATGGCCCCTGTCTCACCACAGCGATATCAAAGCTTCATGGCGGGACGGTATCATCGGACGAGCGCCGTAAATCTGGCGCGGTCGTTCTTTGGGGAGGCATTTCACCCGTGTCGTGGGTCGCAGCAGCATTTGTGTCGGCTTTCTTTGCCGGCGTCACATCTGTCCTGGCCAAATGCGGCATCAAGCAGACCGACTCCGATGTCGCGACGGCCATTCGCACCTGCGTGGTGCTCGTTTTCGCCTGTGCAATGGCGGGCATTTCTGGATCCATTGGAACCATCGGCAGCATCGAACCCAGATCTTGGCTCTTTCTCGTCCTCTCGGGACTCGCTACCGGTGCTTCGTGGATCTGTTACTTTAAGGCGTTGGGCATCGGAGACGTCAATAAGGTCGTACCGGTCGACAAGATGAGCACCGTACTCGCTGCACTGATCGCCATTGTGCTTTTTGGCGAGACGAGCAACCTTGCGGTTAAGCTCGTGGGAACCGCTGTCATCACCCTCGGCACGTTTTTAATGATCGAGAAGAAGCGGTCTGCCGGACCCGAGCAGCAGCAAGACCGAACCTGGCTCGCTTACGCCCTCGGCGCCGCCGTGTTCGCAGCGCTCACGTCCATCCTTGCCAAGGCTGGCATCGAAGGCATCGAATCCAACCTGGCCACGGCAATCCGTACCTGTGTGGTACTGGTTATGGCATGGGCAATCGTGGCAGCTGAAGGCAAGATGGGCCAAGCCGTGCACGTAGACCGCTGCGAACTCGTATTTCTCGCGGCATCGGGCATTGCGACTGGCGCATCGTGGCTGCTATGCTACTACGCCATCGCCACAGGCCAGGTGAGCGTCGTAGTGCAGATCGACAAACTATCGATTGTCGTATCGGTACTATTTGCGCGCTTGGCATTCAACGAAAAACTCTCACGGCGCAGCGCCATCGGTCTCGCCCTCATCGTACTGGGCACCGCCGCGCTCGCAGTTTGGAAGTAGCGCGGCCAGCAGCCGCTACATCCTCACACCTGGCTTAGGATGCCTGTACTGACCGTGGGATGCCGTGCGCTTACCGTGCGAGATGGCAAATATGGGACAACAGTGCAGGCAACGAAGGCAGGCTGCGCACTCCGGCTTTGTCCAGACGGGAAGGCCGTCGCGCATCTCAATCGCCGCCATGGGGCAGCGCTTAGCGCAGAGGCTACACCCGACGCAGCGGCTAGCATCGACGGCAAACTTGCTCGTCTGCTGCATACGCGGCAGCCCAAACGCATGATACGCGCACGATGCAAACAGGGGCACGCGATGGCGCATCATATTGCCCGTGCGCCGCTCCCGCACCGCCTCGATCACAGCATCAATCTGCGCCTCAGCAGCCCTATTGATACCCTCAACCTTTTGAGGGTCAGACAGGTCGAAAACAGGCGTCCAGGTATCAGGCATCTTGACGCTCATCGCCGCATCTAACTCGAGCCCACGCTCGTGCAGCAGATCGCGGGCAAACTTGGCCGATTGGCCGGTCGTCGAACCGTACGTCGAAACATAGAACGTATAGGGGCGCTCGCCGCCCTTTGCACCGGCAGCAATCGACAGGTCGGCAGTCTTCAAAAACTCGATCATCGGTGTCGGCAGACCCCAGGCATACACCGGAGCAACAAATCCCAGCTGGCAGGGGCCTTCCGTCGCAACAAGGCGAAGGGCTTCGGCATCAAAGCGCTCAATCGACATAACTTTGTCGCTTGTCGCCGCTGCAATGCGACGCGCCACATGCTCGCTGTTCCCTGTCGCGCTAAAGTACAGGATCATCTCGTGCCCCTCTGGAGTTGACTCGCGATTAACCGTGCTACTTGCGCAGCGGCTTGGGCAGCGGAATGCCGGCGGCGATAACGGCGGCGATGATCATGCAGACGATACCCTTGAGCGGGAAGCACATGAGCAGCAGGCCCACGACCATGACCGGCTGACGCATGACCGCACCCATCGTCGATGCCGTGCAGACGGCGACGCAAAAGACCGGATCGGCGCCGGTGAGGATGGCCAGTCCGTAGCCCAGGCTTACGCCCGAGAAGATAACCGGGAAGAAGTGACCGCCGCGCCAACCAAGGTTGATGAGGGCGGGGGTCAGCATGGCCTTGACCAGACCGGTCGCGATAAGCACGCCGGCGGGAATGGTCAAGTAGGTTTCCATGAGCACGTCGGCCTGGGTCTCGCCGGCAAACATGGTGTAGGGCAGGACCGTGCCGCAGATGGCGAGCGCCAGACCGGCTAGCATGGCCTTGACGACAGGACGCTCCCCTATTGCATGGGCAAGCGCTTCGCTCGCGTGCTCAGAGACAAAGTACAGCCAGCCGCAGATTGTTCCGATCAACGACAGAGGGACGAGCCAGGTAAGCTCTAGGTTGCCCACCTCGGCGGACTCGAACCTGGGCATGCCCATGCCGCCGCCCACAAGCTGGCCAAGCAGCAGGTAGGCACCCAGACCGCCGGCAATCGCAATACCGTAGACCACCGTCTTTTGCGCCTTGGGCAGCTTGATGGTGATCTCGCCGGACGCGGAGCCCTCGTCGCCGTCGGCACTACCGGCAAGCGGCGCCACAAAGCCAAAGACGGGCGCAGTAAAGAGCGCCGTCAGGGCAGCCTGGGTACCCAGCAGCGTGAGCTCCCTAAACTCGGCGCCAAAGCGACGCATACGGTCGCCGACCCAGCTGCACAGACCCGCGATAACGCCGGTCAGGCCGGCCTCCGGTCCAATGCTTCCGCCAAACAGCAGCGGCAGCAATGCCGCGAGCGAAAGCTTGCCCAGGTTGTCGTACGGGTAGCGCCCGTCTTGCTTAACCTTAGCCATCACCTGGTTGAGGTCATCGGTCTTGGTGCCTGTCATCTTTTCGTACAGACCGATTAACAGGCCGCCCAGCAGGCAGACAAAAAACGGGTACGGCAAAAAGCCAAACGGGCCGCTGGCAAGCTCGGGCGAAGAGACGCCCAGCGCGTGCGGAATCTCGGTCCATAGATAGTCGATACCGTGCTCCATCGCAAAAAAGAACAGCCAGACCGCGGCACCTGCGAACGCACCGGTCACGGCAACGCTAAGTAAAAACAGCGCGCGGTTTTTGGGTTTGGCAAGGTTATCCATCGGGTCCTCCCGCGGTCAAAGTCGACATAGTTACGTTTTATTGTAGAGTGAGCGTTGCCCGAACGAGCCAACCGTCTGCGCCGCGAACGGCACCATTGGGAGCCATAGTGGGGCAAGCTCAAGACTTATCCGTTGATAATCGAGGCAATCTCGCGCAAATCGTCGGCAAAGTAGATACCTTGCTGGCGCTGCGGGCTCGATAGGCCCTTATCAATCATGTGCCCGAGCAGCGCCTTGAGGTCGTTGTAGTAACCGTCCAGGTTATACAGGATGCACGGAGCACTCAGGTGCCCCAACGACACAGCGGACATGACCTCGGCAATCTCCTCGAGCGTGCCCGTCCCACCGGGAAAGGCGATGAACGCATCGCCGAGCTCAATCATCTTGGCCTTGCGCTCCGCCATATCGCTCGTCACGATGAGGTCATCGATACCGTCATGTTGAAACTCGGCCTCGATAAAAAAGCTCGGCTCAACACCCGTCACGTGTCCGCCGGCATCGAGCACGCTATCGGCGAGCGCGCCCATCAGGCCCGATTTGGACCCGCCGTATACCAGCGCGTGTCCGTTGGCGCCAATCCAGTTGCCCAGCTCCTGTACCGCGGGCAGAAATGCCGGGTCATTGCCAGTGTTGGCACCCAGGTACACGGTGATGTTCATATTTGTCCCCCTGTTGTGGCGCACGACGTTCGTCTTAGCGCTGGCGTCGACGATACTCGCGCACGCGGCGTGACAGATCGGCGAGCTCGTCACGATCGAGCTCTTCCAAATGCTCAAGATCGTCCATAAAACGAGCCATGGTGTCCTTTTGACGCATCTTGATAAGCGTATTGCAGTAGTTCACCGCCACGCCCGTGAGCATGGCGATGTAGAAGATGCTGATGACGCTCAAGACGACGGTAATAGCGCGGGCAACCGGTGTCTCGGCCGGGATGTCGCCAAAGCCGATCGTCGAGACCGTCTCAAAGCTAAACCAGAGCCCATCGCCAAACGTGAGGGTCGTAGGCTCGGACAACCAGACGGCCGTCGAGCACAGCAGGTAAAAGACGAGGAACAGCTCCGTAATGCGCACGAAGCCCGCCTGGCGTAACACGTCAGCAAGCGTCTTGAGCTTTTTCATCGCGACCCCTTTTCCCAGACGCCCAATCACGTTCGCTCGGTATTGTCCCACGCCTCCCCCGCAAACGGAACTAGTCATTGGGGACGTTCTTAAATGACTAGTCAAACAAGAACGTCCCCAATGACTAGTCGTTTAAGAACGTCCCCAATGACTGCCGGGCGGGAGCGTTTAGCGGTGCAGCTGCCGACTGGGCGGGCTGAGCTGGTATCCTTATGCGGTAATGTCTCGATTCGTTAGGATTGCATGTGAGAGCTGCCACTGTCCTTCGTTCAGTTATATGTCGCGCCCTGGCCATTGTGCTCGCCGCGCTTGCCGTGCTGAGTTCTATCGCGCCTGTCCAGGCTTTTGCCGCTGACTCTAGCCAGCCAGTCAAGACGGTCCGCGTTGGTTGGCTCGTCAACAACGAGGGCTTCCAGGACGGCACCCCCGGCGAGCGTCTCTCGGGATGGGGCTACGAGTACCTCCAGACCCTGTCGTACTACACGCCCGGCTGGCGGTACGAATACATCTCCGGCACCTTCACCGAGCTTATGGACATGCTCGAGGCAGGCGAAATCGACCTCATGCCCAACATCTCCTACTCCGAGGAACGCGCCCAAAAGCTGCTCTTTTCCTCGAACCCCGAGGGCACCGAGCGCTACTACATCTACGCCAAGCCCGATCGCGACGATCTGGCCAAGGGCGACCCCCAAGCGCTCCAAGGCCTTACCATCGGCTACAACCCCGACGTTATGCAAACCTTCGTTGGCCAGCAGTGGCTCGCCAACGAAGGCATTACCTGCACCTATAAAGAAATCGACACTGGCGGCGCCCTCTTTGGCGCGCTCACAAACGGCGAGGTCGACGCCATCATCATGAACGACACGACCTCGTCGCCCAGCGCCTCCCCCATGTTCTACATTGGTTCGAGCGACTACTATTTTGCCGTCCCCAAAAGCCGCCCCGACCTGATGGACGACATCAATGCCGCCATGTCGGCAATCGCCCGCGTCAACCCACGCTATATCGACGAAGTCAAATCTAACTACTCGGCCCAAAGCAGCGGTTCATCATCGCTCAACGGCCCCGAACGTTCCTGGCTCAAAGCAAATGGCAACACCATCACGCTCGGCTACATTACGGGCAAACTCCCCTACTGCAACGAAGACGAAAACGGCGAAATGGAAGGCTCGCTCGCATCGCTTGCGACGACGCTGCACGATAAATTTGGCATTACGGTCAAAACCGTCCCCTTTGATAGCTACAAGATGATGTCAAAGGCCCTGTCAAAGGGAAGCATAGACGTTGCGCTGCCGGTATACCGAGATTACTGGTTTGCCGAGCAATCAGGCGTTGTGCAGTCGGTATCGTTGGGGACCGTGTCCCTCACCGCCATCCACACCGACGGCAATCTGAACAAAGACCTTCAGAACATCGCCTGCACCAAATCATCGTTTGTCAACCAAAATGTACTTGAAAGTCTGTTCCCCACAGCGACCGTGACCGAATACCAATCCGACGATGAAGCGTTCGACGCCCTCAGGAAGGGAACGGCGCACTGCATCGTCGCTCCCAGCTCACGCATAAAAACCATCGGCGATCGTCATGATCTCGAAGGCTACGAGACGGTCGAGCTCCCTGACACCTGTGAGCTCTCGTGCTGGATTTCGCGCGGAAAGCCCGAGCTGCTGGGAATCATCAACAAGGGCATCATCAATGCCGGAGAATCGCTCTCCGCAAGCAATTACTCCTCCACGTCGTACACGGCCCAGGAATCAAACACGCTTCAATTCCTTTATCGCAACCGTGCCGCCGTTGCAGCTACCCTCATCGGTATGTTGTCGGTCGGCATCGTCCTGCTCATCTGGGCGCTCGCACGCGCTCGAACCGAGCGCAAAAAAGCCGATGCTGCCAACGCCGCTAAGACGGCATTCCTCACGCGCATGAGCCACGACATCCGTACGCCGCTCAACGGTATCCTGGGCCTTATCGAGATCGAGGAATTGAAGGAAGGCGATATCCAGGTCGCCCGCGAGAGCCGTGCCAAGGCGCGCGTTGCCGCCAATCACCTGCTCTCGCTGATCAACGACATCCTCGAGATGGGCAAAATCGAAGACCGCAAGCTAACACTGGAGCATACGCCTTTTAACCTCAAAGAGCTCTGTGACAATACGCTGGTGCTGTGCAAGCTCCGCGCGTCCAGTAACGGCATCACCATGCAGGACAATAGTCTGCCGTACGCCACGGGGCCATACATGATCGGCAGTCCCACCCATATCCGACAGATCATGATCAACCTGTTAGACAACAGCATTAAGTACAACAAGCACGGCGGCTCCGTCACCTTTAGCTCAAAGACCAAGCCACTCGATAACGGGCGCGTGCTCTTTTGCTTTAGCGTTTCGGATACCGGCATTGGTATGACTCCCAAGTTTTTAAAGCATATCTATGAGCCGTTTGCCCAAGAAGGTGACGATGCGCGCAGCAAGTTCCAAGGAACCGGCATGGGCATGCCAATCGTCAAGTCGCTTATTGAACTGATGGGCGGTACGATTGAGATTTCGAGTGAGGTTGACGTGGGAAGTACGTTCAACGTCCAGATTCCGCTCGATATCGACAAGAACCCTCAGACGCGGGCAGATACGGTCGAGAGGGCGCTCGACTGCTCGCTCGCCGACATGAACGTGCTGCTCGCCGAAGACAACGAATTGAATGCCGAGATTGCCCAGGCGCTGCTCGAAAGCGAAGGCATTGTCGTAACTCGCGCCGCCGATGGCAACGAAGCGGTCGACCTATACGTTGGCCGTCCCGCCGGCAGCTTCGATGCGATTCTGATGGACATCATGATGCCGGGAATGGATGGTTACGAGGCGACCCGCGCGATTCGTCTGAGCGAGAAGATCGATGCAGCCGATATCCCCATCATCGCGCTCACCGCCAATGCCTTTGCCGAGGACGCCAAGGCGGCACACGACGCCGGTATGAACGCCCATCTGTCCAAACCGCTCGACTTTAACAAGCTCAAAAACATGCTCGCCCGCATCAAGAAAAACGGATCCGTTTCGCTATAGTTTGTGCTCAACCACCACGCACGACCAGAAAGGAAGCCAACGATGTTTAGGCCCTTACGTCGAAAGAAGCGCGCCATCACCGACGAAGAAGCGCGCGAACTGCTCGCTACCTGCAAGCGCGGCGTCTTTGCCGTCAACGGCGACGATGGCTACCCGTACGCCATTCCCGTCAACTACTTCTTTGACGCCGAGCACGACAAGATTTATTTCCATGGCGCCAAGGCTGGCCACAAGGTCGACGCACTCAAGCGCGATGACAAGGTCTGCTTTACCGTTTACGGCAACGAGTGGTACCAGGACGGTGACTGGGCTCCCTACGTTATGAGCACCGTGGTCTTTGGCCGCTGTCGCCTGGCGAATGACACCCCCGCGTTTATCGAGGACAAAGTCCGCCAGCTCGCGCTTAAGTACTACCCTTCTGCCGAAGAAGTCGAGGAGGAAATCGCCAAAGACATCAAGGGCGTCCAACTCTACGAGATTTCGATTGAGCATCTTTGCGGCAAGCAGATTCAGGAAAAATAAACCTCCGCAGCAGGTCTGCGCCCAATGGTTACAGATGCCTTACCACACGGGGCCTTCCAGCCGACTTGGCAGAAGACCCCGCATGCAGTGCTCACTTACCGTGCATTAAAAACGTAGCGGTCCAGGCGGTCGCACGCTTCCCTTACGCGCGAAAGCGGCAGCGCCAGATTCACGCGAATGTGGCAGGGCCCGTGGAACGGGCGGCCGTCCTGATACCCCACGCCCACGCGCGCCCCCTCGTCAAGCAACCACTGAATATCGCGGCCATGCTCGCGGCACCACTCGGTACAGTCCAGAAACACCATGTACGTGCCCTGCGGACGCGAATAGGACACGCCATCAAAATGCTCGTCCACGTAATTGCAGAAGTACTCGATATTGCCGGCAAGCACCTGGTTGAGCTCGTCCACCCACTCGTAGCCCTGCGGCTGGTAGGCACCGATAAGCGCATGCATAGAGAGGACGTTCATCTCGTTGTAGTGGGTCTTGTCGGACACGGCGCACACGCGGTCGCGCAGCGTCTCGTTATAGATGATGTGGTAGCTGCCGACCAGGCCCGCCAGGTTGAACGTCTTGCTGGGCGCATAGAGGGCAACCGTGCGCATGCGGGCGTCCTCGCTTACCGACTGCGTCGGAATATGCTTGTGTCCCGGCAGGATGATATCGGACCAAATCTCGTCCGAGATCACCACGCAATCGTGCTGGCGGTAGATGTCCATGGCGCGCTCGATCTCGTCGCGCTCCCATACGCGGCCGCAGGGATTGTGCGGCGAGCAGAACACCGCGGCATGGATGTGGTTTTGGGCGAGTTTGCACTCCATGTCCTCAAAGTCCATGCGCCACACGCCCTGGTCGTCGAGTTTAAGCGGGCTGTGGACAATGCGATAGCCCGCAGCTTCGATGGACTTGGTAAAACCAATGTAGGTGGGGCTATGGACCAGCACTGCATCGCCCGGCTGGACATACGCGCGCAGCGTCGACACGACACCGCCCAGCACGCCGTTTTCGTAGCCGATATGTTCAGGGCGCAGGCCCTCGACGCCATTGCGGCGGCTCTGCCATTCGATGATGCGGTCGAAGTACTCGGCGCGCGGGTTAAAGTAGCCAAACATGGGATGCTGAGCGCGCTGAATGATGTGCTCCTGGACCGTGGGCACCGTGGCGAAATTCATGTCGGCCACCCACATGGGAATGCGGTCGAAGCCCTCGTCGGGTGCGTTCGGAGCCATGCCGGGGATCTCGCCCCAAGAGTCAACGGCGATGGAGTCCATGCCGTGGCGGTCGATAAGCGAGCTAAAGTCGTATTTCATGCTGAACTCCCGTGCAAAGTGATTGTTTTGGTAGGCGTTATTGTCCACCAGCGTGGGCGGTTTTGGCGCGGAGTTTGGCGCTTAATTTGACGGATGCGGACGAATGGCTGGTTAGTCTTGCGCGTCGTTGACGGCGACTACGGTTAGCTGGGTCTCGTCGACCGTAAACGATATGTCGAGCCCGGCGTAGGCCAGATGATAGACGCGGTCTGGCTCGTGCTTGCTGCCCGCGCGGCGCGGATCTTGGCGAAGAACCTCGACCAGACCGGGGAGCTTTGCGGGCGGGACCATGTCTTGAAGAGCCTGCGGGAACTCAACATCGAGCTCTTGCCACGGAGCATCCTCAATCCAGCCGCCCGTTGCATCCGGGTGACAGTCCGCAAACGGAATGTAGGGCTTAATGTCGTAGATGGGCGTGCCGTCGCGCAGGTCGGCCCCCAGCACATGAATGATGGGGCCATTGTCGGTGAGCTCGACACGATCGAGCTTGACGCAGGTGAGACCGATGGGATTAGGGCGAAACGGACTGCGCGTGGCAAACACGCCCACGCGCTCGGCTCCACCCAAACGCGGCGGGCGCACGGTTTTCGACCACTTGACGTTGGTGCCGGACCTGTCCTGCGACTTGGCATCGGCAGCTATGTCCTTAGCCGTGCCGCCGGGCGTTCCGTTTTCGAAGCGTCACAGCAGCCATAAGTGAGAGAAGGAATCCAGGCCCTCAACTGCTGCGTTGGAGGCAAATTCCGGCTCAAAAACGATGCGTCCCTGCAGATGAGGCGCCAAAAAGCTGTTGCGCGGAATGCCGAACTTCTGCGGCAGGTCGGTATGTATGTGTGCAATAGGTTCCATGCCGGCCATTGTACGGCATGAAGGCGTGGGGCGCAGCGCGCAATTCTTCGCCGCGGTCCCCCGTCGTGCAACCAACGGTTGCTTGGAAGGGCGCCTGCCGCCGCGTATGCTTAAGCCATCAACCAGCAGAAAGGAGCCGTTATGGCCTTTACAGAAAAGCTCATCGCCGTTCGTCGCGCCCATCACCTTACCCAGGAGCAGCTCGCCGCTAAGCTCTTCGTCACACGCCAAGCCGTCAGCCGTTGGGAACGCGGCGAGGTCACACCGGGCATCGACATGATGAAGCTCATTGCCGCCGTGACCGGCGAGCCCCTGTCTCACCTGCTCGAAATGCCCGAGCACTATTGCCAGAGCTGCGGCATGATACTCACGCCCGGCGACTGCGGCACCGATGCCACGGGCGCCGCGACCGATCATTACTGCAAGTGGTGCTACGACCACGGCCAGTACGCCTACGACACCACGATGGAGGCAATGATCGAGGACTGTGCCCCGCGCCTGGCGCAAAACACCGGCATGTCGCTCGACGAAGCCGTCTCGCTCATGGGCGCCGTCCTGCCGCAACTGGAGCGCTGGCACAACGTGCAGGAAAACGAAGAGCGCTACGGCGCCGAGGCGCGGGCGCGCTATGGCAATGAGGCTATCGATGCAGCAAACGAAACGTTACTGGACATGGATCCTCAGACATGGACCGACATGAAGGAACTTGAACGCGCTATTCTGGGTCAGCTCTCGATTGCCATGGGCGACGGCGATGCGGATGGAAGCGAGGCTCGCAAGCTCGTCGCGATGCATCACCGCTGGATAGCTCTCAACTGGGGCAGCGAGCCCCAAGACGAGGCCTATCTGGGGCTCGCCCACGGCTACCTCGCCGATCAGCGCTTTATCGACTACTACGACAAGCCATGCGGCACCGGAGCCACGGCGTTTCTAGTTCAGGCCATCGAGTCGTCGTTGACGCGCGCATAGACCGCGGCGGCTTTGGGTATTTCAATCAAAACCTCAACCGATTGGAGACCCATGGCTACTGATCACGAGCTCGTGCTCTACGTTATGACCGGCTGCCCGTATTGCATAAAGGTCAAGCGCTTTCTGGCAGATAACGGCGTGACCATTCCCGAGCGCAATATCTCGACCGATTCCGATGCCGAACAGACACTCATCTCCATCGGCGGAAAACGCCAGGTTCCCTGCCTGTTCATCGACGGCAAACCACTCTACGAGTCGAGCGACATCATCGCATGGGTACAGAAGAACCTGCCCTAGCACGCGCATCCCGTCCGTCCAAGACCCCACCTCATACGCCCTAAACATGTACACCAGCATCCAAAGTCGACTTTTTTCGACATCTTTGGATGCTGGCGTACAACTTTTGGGTAGCCATGGACGCTCTTAACCGGCTAATTGTTTGAGGCGACCTTTGGATTATGGCTGTTTGATGCCTCGGGAAAGAGTTTCCGAGGGAGCTATGGTCAAAAAAGGGCAAATATGAGTACTACCTGTCTCTTATACACATCTGACGCTGC
>URWZ01000001.1 GCA_900551625.1 uncultured Collinsella sp. | reverse complement strand
CACTGCACTCGTGACCGCTGATGGTGTAGTCCAGCACATCGGCGATACCGGCAATCTCTACCAGCTCGTCAATGAGCTCGCGATAGGACGAGCTCGCGATGGCGCACTTCACGCCGCGCTCGTGCAGCTCACGCATCACCGGCTCCGTCTGCTCGTTGAGCAGCTCGGCATACGGAACGGGATGGTCCGGGCTATAGACCTGCTTGTACTCAACGCGCAGGCGCTCGCGCAGCTCAACATCGTCGGGCACCAGCGCCTCCCAAATGGCAGGCTCGTTAGACCCCGAAAGATCGGGGATCTCGTCAAAGTGGAACCCCTTCTCTTCCATAAACGCCACGCGGCGACGGTTGTAGAACCACTCGGTATCGACCAGCACGCCGTCCATATCAAACAGCACTGCCTTGATCATACGCATCTCCTCCCACCTGCCAAAAAGGGACAGGTTTATTTTGGTAGGTTTTATCTGAGGTTTTGTGGCGCGAGGGATACGCCCTCCCCAGAGCAAAAAAAGGGGACGGGGCGCAAACCCCATCCCCTTTCAATCAACCCGTAAGGTTTACTTACTTGTGATTAGTAGGAAAGCTTCCACATGTAGCGACGCATGGTCAGCGGGTGCTGGCGGGCCTCGGCGATCTGGTTGCCGTACTCACGCATAACGGCGAGGTGCAGCAGCGGGTTGAAGTAGGTGACAACGCTCGCGGGCACGGCGTCAGCCAGGCCGTAGTCCTTGGAGTCGATCAGAGCGACCTTGGCGCCCATGCGCTTAAGGAAGGTGAGGGCGCGGGCGTCCATCGGACGGGTAGCGCCATCGGACATGAAGAAGACGTAGGGCTTACCCTCGGTGGAAACCTCGAACGGGCCGTGGAAGTACTCGCCGGTGTTGTAAGCAGCGGCGTCGATCCACTGCATCTCGGTGAACAGGAAGGCGGCGTGAGAATAAGCCATCTTCTCGGAGGCACCGGAAGCCATGAAGTAGATCATCTTGTCATCCTTGAAGTCCTCGGCGAACTTCTTGGCGAGCTTCTTGCAGGACTGAGCGGCGTTCTCGCAGAGCTCGAAGACGTTGGTGAGGCCGGTGATCATGTCCTCGTAGTGGTCATAGCCCTCGGTCTGCTGAAGGATCTCGACAGCAAGAGCGATGGCGTAGCCGGGCTTCTCGCACTTGGCAGCGAAGTTGGCGTGGAAGCCGTGAACGATGACGTGGTCGGCGTCGACGGTCAGAGCGGAGCCAGCCTTGTTGGTGAGGGAGACGACCGGGCAGTTGTGCTTCTTGGCGGTCTTGTTGGCCTCGACGGTCTCGGGCGTGGAGCCACCGAGGGAGCAGGTGATCACGAAGGTGTGCTCGTTGACCCAGGAAGGCGTGTCGTAGTTGAACTCGTTAGCAGTGAAGATCTGAACGTTCAGCTTGTCCGTGTTGTTGGCCAGGAAGTACTTGGCGGGGTAAAGGTCGGACATGGAAGCACCGCAGCCGACGAAGGCGACGCTGTGAATCTCGTGGTTGGACAGGACGTCAGCGACGATCTGCTTAGGGAGGTTAAGGTCGATCTCGTACATCTGACACATTCCTTTCAATTTTTGCGGCGCCACATTGCCGGGCGCTCGCAGGGTTACCGTGGTTTGGGCCGAGTCGCCGGCCCGTTGAGGATGCGACAAAGGGACTGTCCCATTGTCGCATTTTGGGGATGGAAGCCTGCCTGGGGTATGGGATGCCAGGCAGGCCCCCGGGGGAAAGCGGTTAGGCGCTTAGTCGCGACTAAGCCAGGATGCCGACCGCGGAGAGGGCGATGCCGCCCACAATGGCGATCACGAGAAGCCAACCGGTGTTGACGTTCTTCTTGATGAGCCAGTACATAAGGCCGGTGAGGCCAAGGGAGATCATCTGGGGCATCATGCTGTCCAGGATGTCCTGGATAACGACGGTGCCGTCAGCGAACTGCAGCGGGGTGGTGGCGCCGATCAGCGTGGCGATCATGCCGCCCACGGACATAAGACCCACGATGCCGCAGACATACATGAGCTTCTCCATGAGGTCGCCGCCCTGAAGCTTGCTCAGGTACTCGTGGCCGCCCTGATAGCCCATCTTGGCTGCGAACCAAGTAATCAGCACGGAGGGGACGATGGAGATGAGAAGGGCCAGGATCGGGCCCATGATGGAGCCCTGCTGAGCCAGCTGAACGCCCAAGCCAAAGGCGATAACGCGGATGGTGCCCTGGAAGAAGGAGTCACCGATGCCGGAAAGCGGGCCCATAAGGGAGGTCTTGACCGCGTTAATCGAATCGGGGTTGAAGTTCTCGGGATCCTTGGCGTACTCCTCCTCCATGGAGGCGGCGAGGCCCAGGATGAAAGCGCTCGTCTGCGGGGTGCAGTTGTAGAACGCCATGTGACGGTGGTAAGCCTCTTTCTTAGCAGCAAGCTGCTTGGGGTCGGACTCGTCCGGATAGAGGCGATCGAGCGTGGGAACCATACCGTAGAGGAAGCCCATGTTCATCTGACGCTCGTAGTTCCAAGAGGCCTGGATGGCCCAGGAGCGCCAGAAGAACTGGCTGACCTTCTTGTTCAGGGACACGTCCTTGGTTGCGGTTGCCATAGTGTGTTCCTCCTTAGTCTTCGTCGTCTTCGAGCGGATCGTAGTCGGAATCGACACCGGCGGCTGCATGGGAACCGTTGAACTTGAAGCCCATGAAGACGACAGCCAGGCATACACCGATCAGAGCGACCGCGATGACGGACAGGTTGAGGTAAGCGGCGAGCAGGAAACCGATGAACAGGAACGGAGTCATACCCTTCTTGATCATCATGGTGAGCAGCAGAGCCAAGCCGTAGGCGGTCATGATCTTGGTCGAAACGTTAAGACCAGTGGACAGCCACTCGGGAACCATGTTGACGATGGCCTGAACCAGGTCGGTGCCAACAAAGACGGCGAGGAAGATCGGCAGGAAGTACATGATGGCGTACAGACCGGAGCCGGCGCAGATGTGCATACGGTAGGCGGTCTTGAACTTTCCGTTATCAATCGCGCTATCTGCCACATGGGTGAGGACGGCGATGATGGAACGGAACACGATGCCGAGGAGCTGACCCAGGACGGCGACCGGGATGGCGATCGTCATGGCGGTCTCGGCAGAAGCATCGGTCAGGCACGCAAAGGCAGCGGCCACGATGCCGCCCAGGACCATATCGGGCGGAACGGCGGCGCCGACCTGCACCAGGCCCATGGACACGAGCTCGACGGCGGCACCGACGGCAAGGCCGGTGGGCACATCGCCCAGCAGCAGACCGACGAGCGTAGCGCCAACGAGGGGCTGCTCGAAGTTAAGACGACCGAGCAGGCGGGAGTCCCACATGCAGAACACGCCGACGAGGCCGACGAGCACCGCACTGATGAACGTATTCATACCCTTCTCCTTTCAGTCAGGCAAAAGCCTGGTTGATTACAGCTTGGCGTCGATGTCGACGCTCTGATACGTAGGGGTCTGCTGGACGTAGAGCTTGATGCCCATGTCGAGCAGCTGGTTGACGTCGGCCTTCTGGTTGGCGTCGAGGAAGACGGAGCTGTCCTTGCCTCCGACCTGATCGGCACCGTCGTGGTTGGCGGTGGCGCCCAGGTTGATGGCATCGAGCTTGTAGCCCTGGCAGAACTGCAGCATCTCGGCCGTGTTGCCAAAGACGAACATGACGCGCTCGCCGAGGGTGTTGAGCTTGTCCATCTTGGCGAGGGCACGCTCGACGGTGAAGACGTTCAGGCGCACGCCCTGGGGCTTGGCCAGCTTAAGAGCGCCCTTCTTGATGTCATCGTTGGCGGCAGCGTTGTCGACGACGATGATGCGCTCGGCCTGAACCTTGGTGGTCCAGGTAAAGACGACCTGGCCGTGCAGCAGACGGTAGTCAAGACGTGCGAGGACGATCTTGGCGGGACCGGAGCTGTGACGGGGCGCCTTGGCCTTCTTGGCGGGAGCCGCGGCAGCCTCGACCGGTGCGTTGGGGTTGGTCAGACCGGTACGGGCCTCGTTGATGAGGGCCGCGAGCTCGGCGCCCTTGATGGGGACGGGGCTCATAGCGAGCGTCAGTGCCAGCGGGATGTTGAAACCGCTGACAACCGTGAACTTCGTGCCGTTCTTGGAAAGCTCGACCATGCTGTTGTTGACCGAGCTGCCGAGCATATCGGTCAGCACATAGACGGTGTCGTCCGCGTTGAACGTGGCGATCATGGGGTCCACCTTATCGGTGATGGGCTCCTTGTCGTCACGAGCAAGCGACACGACGTGGACGTTCGACACGTCGCCGAGAACCATCTCGAGCGTGTCTTTGGCGCCTGCGGCCAGGCCGCCATGAGATGCGAGAATGATCTGATTCATCTTGCCTCCTCCTTTTCGTTATGGTCATTATAACGTCTTATACGTTGCTTATATTGCTAATTAGTATAAAGACCGTTCGCGGGTGAAAATCGACCGTTGACGGGTTTAACGTACTTGAAACGTTGGGGCCGGGTAGGCCGGCGCTGGCTGGATAACCCGAGGTCAGACCCTGCGCGCAATCCTCTATCGCACAAAGTACCAGGGGCTTTCCTGCACGGTGGGCTCCAGCGCGATGCCGGTGCGCTCCTTAAACAGATCCATGTCCTGCGATTTCTCCGTCCACCACGCGTTGGGCTTAAAGGTCATGCTCTCAACGACATGACCGACAAACACACTGTTGCGCAGCTTGGAGAAGTCGGTGTTCATGATCAGGATGGACGCGAGCACCAGCACGATGCCCAGGACCTTGATCGCGCCGGCGGGCTCGGCGTAGATGCCAATGCCCACCAGTACGGTGACGACCGTCTCGAATGACATTACGACGGGAACTTTCGATGTCTCGAGCCCCATGGACAGACCCTGCATATATAAGATGTAGGCCACAGCTGTGGGGATGAGTCCAAAGCCAAGGAACAGCAGCAGCAGCTGTGGCGACATTGCCGCGGCGACATCCGGCCACGGAGCCGCGATAGCTGCCATAACCGCACCGCCAAAAACAAAGCCCCAAAACGTGACAGCCAGCGGGTGGACCGTCTTGGTTGCTATCCGGCTAAACACCGCGAGCGACGCACCACAAAGGCCTGCAATCACGCCCGACGTGACGCCCCAAACCGAAAAATGGAAACCGGAAAGGTCGCCATTGGTCACTGCAAGCACGCACCCAACGATGTTAAAGACAATGGCAACGAGCTTGTTGGGGGTCACGTCCTCGCGATAAAGTACGCGGCCGAGCATGACACCAAACACCGGCGAGGTGTAAAGCAGCACCGAGGCCGTGGACATGCCGACCTCGCCCATGCACTCGTAATAGCAGGTGTTGGCGGCGGCCAGACCGACGATACCGACAAGCGCGCAGGGGACGAGCTCTTTGGGGCTTGCCTTGAACAGGGCCAGCGGACCCTGAGCCACGGTAGACCCCTCACCCGGACGGCAGCCCATAAACATCAGGACCGGTGCCAAGATAAGCGCTCCGACCAACAAGCGAAAGGCAGCCATGCTCTGGGATGAAACGCCCATGGCCGAGATGCCGTTTACAAAGATTCCGATGCTGCCCCACATAAGCGCGGCGACCAGCACCAGCACATAGCCCAGATTGCTTTTCTTCAACGCAGCCTCCTCGGTATTGTTTCCAATATGTTTCACACTACGTTATAGTCGTTATATACATTTTTCAAGACACAAATCGGCGAGCGGGAAAATCCGATCGCCCACACACTCATTGGGTGCTCATTGGGGACGTACTTAAATGAGTAGTCGTTGGGGACGTTCTTGGATGACTAGTCATTTAAGAACGTCCCCAACGACTAGGACTGTCCCCAACTGCCGGCAGAAAAGGAACGTCCCCAAGCGCTGCCATGAATTCAGTTGCGGTGAAATAGTTCCTGAATAGAGGCTTCAGACCCCCAAACAGGAACTATTCCACCGCAACTTATGAGGACATCGAGCTGTTAGGCTGCTCCATCCCCTAGTAGTCCAGCTTCCACATGTAGCGGCGCGTCATGTAGTCCTTATGGGTGACGGCAGAGAGTGCGCGCATGTAGACGTTGTTGAGGATCGGGGCAAAGATCAGGTGGTTGAAGTACTCGCTCACGCTGTCCTTGATGTCGTTGAGGCCGAGCTCCTTGGCGTCGAGCTGATAGACGCGCTCGCCACCGTACTGGTTGACGAAGCGGATGCCGCGCTCGTCGTTGCAGCGGCTGCGGCCGACGCTGATGAGCTGGAACAGCGAGGTGCGCTTGTCCAGGATCTCGAAGGGGCCGTGGAAGAAGTCGCAGGTGTTGATGGTGCAAGAGTCGATCTGCAGCATCTCCTGCACGTTGCAGATGCTAAAGACGTAAGCGGCACCAAAAAGCGGACCCTGAGCCATGACATTAATGCAGGGCTTGTCGACGTTCTGCTCGGCCCACTTAGCTGCGAGCGGACGGGTGTACTCGACGGCCTTGCGATAGATGGGGTCGACCAAGTCGAACGCGGCCATAGCGGTCTCGTACTCGGCATAGCCCTCGGTCTGCTGCGTAAGCTCCATGGCGATCATGGTCACGACGGCGGAGTTGGTACGGCCCATGCAGGACTCATCGACGGCCAGGCTGTCGTACTGGATCTTGTAGTCGCAGACCTCGGTGAGGCCGGACTCGTCAACATAGATTGCGATGGTGCTGGCGCCGTGGTCCTTGGCGACCTGGGCGGCGACGATGGTCTCCTTGGTGCCGCGCATGGACACGACGACGGCCAGGGTGTTCTCGTTGACGTAGGCAGGGGTTGCGTGCACGAACTCGTTGCTGGTGTAGCTGGAGCTCACGACCTGCGTGGCCTCGTGCTCCATAAAGTACTGGGCAGGATAGTTGCCGCCGTTGGATCCACCAGCGCCAATCCACACGACGCGCTTGATGCCGCCCTTGTCTGCCTTGTCAGCCAAAACCTGGGAGACGACATCCTTAACCTGTTCCTGAGTAGTCATCGTGCATCAGCCTTTCTTCTCGTTTGATGCTCTCGATGGCATACAAGTTACATACATGTTTTGGTTATGTCGACTAGTTGTATGCTATATTTGTCTTAGATATTTTGCTGATGCGGTTTTCGACAACTGGCTACCAGCGGTTTTGTTGTTGTATTGAATACATGCTTGCTTAGATAGGCATACAAGTTAGATACAGGTTGATCACATGAACGCTTCGTCTAAAAAGAAACTGAACCAATACGAGCGCTTGGCGGGCATGTTGCGTGACCGCATCGCCGCCGGCATCTACGCACGCGGAGACAAGCTGCCGTCCGAGATGGAACTCATGGACGAATCGGGGCTGTCGCGCAGCACCGTGCGCCACGCCCTTAAGGTTCTCGTTGATGAGGGCCTGGTGCGCACCGAGCGCGGGCGTGGCGCCTTTGTGGCCGACACGCCCGCGCTCCACGAGAACAACCTAGTGTTTTCGAGCTATACCAAGCAGGTCGAAGGTCAGGGCATGAAGCCCACCACGCGCACCGTGGACTCGGGCTTTGCCAAGGCGGCCGGCAGCATAGCTAAGTTCTTTGACGCCGCCGTGGGCAGCAAGCTCGTCAAACTTGTCCGTCTGCGCTACCTGGACGACGTGCCGCTGTGCCTGGAGACCACCTACCTGCCGCCAAGCTTCGAGACGCTCATCGATCGCGATATCAACGGTTCGCTCTACGCGACGCTGCGCCAAGAATTCCATCGCGCGCCAGCACAGGGGCATAAGACCTTTGAGGTGTGCTACGCCTCGCAAAACGAGGCGTTTTTGCTCAACGTCGAGCGCGGGCAGGCACTAATCCTGATCACCGACTACGTCTACGACACCGACGGCCGCCCGCTCCATGTCTCCAAGCGCATCCAACGCACCGACCGTGCCAAATACACCGAACCCATCGGCTAACCAACACCAAAACCACCACAAAGGGGACAGGCACCTTTGTGGTGGTTTTAGGCGAGGAGGTCGGGGAACCAGGTTGGCTTAGGTTGGTTAGGGACGCGCTCGGCCAGGACCAGCTCCATCCAACACATGTCGTACCAGCGACCGAACTTTTGGGCGCAGCGGTCGAAGGCACCCACCAGGCGATACCCCATATGGGCATGGAAGTCCTGGCTGTTGTGCGTCAGGTACTCGTCGTCCTTGTCGTGCGGCACGGCAATGAGCGCGCACATGTTGGTGATGCCCATCGCGATCAGACATTGCTTGAGCGCGTCGTGCAGCTTGCGGCCCAGCCCGCCGTGGCGCACATCGCGCGCCAGGTAGATCGATGTCTCGACCGACCAGTCGTACGCCTCGCGGCTGTTAAGCGAACTCACGTAGGCATAGCCTACCGGACGCCCGTCCAACTCCATCACCAAATATGGATAGCGCTTGAGCGTACGCTCGATGCGCCCAGCGAACTCCTCAACGCTCGGCACCTCGTATTCGCAGGTAATCGCCGTCTGGCGCACATACGGCTCATAGATGGCAAGCAACGCCGGCGCATCATCGGGCGTCGCCAGGCGAATCGTCGGCTCGGACATCTCGGTCATACAACCCTTCTCCCCAAAAGCAAAGGCCGCCCTGCGCCAAGCTCAGGCGCAGGGCGGCCCCTTGTCATTACATCAGGCTACAGGACAGCCGCCAACGCGTCGATATCCTCCTGCGTCGTGGCCCAGCTGGTGCAAAAGCGCACCACCGTGTGGGTCTCGTCGTACTTTTCCCAGTACTCGATCGAGGCATGCTCGCGAATGCGGGCCATGTCCTCGTTGGGCAGAATCACAAACTGCTGGTTGGTCGGCGTCTCCAAGAAGAACTGGTAGCCGCGCTCGTGCAGCACGCGACGCAGCGCCTGAGCGGTCTCAATCGCCTGGCGACCAATCTCAAAATACAGGCCATCGGTAAAAAGGGCCTCGAACTGCACACCCGTCAGGCGGCCCTTGGCAAGCAGCGCGCCGTGCTGCTTAATACGCGGAATGGGATGCGCCGGGGTGTGCATGCCGCAAAACACCACAGCCTCGCCGCACAGAGCGCCGCACTTGGTGCCGCCGATGTAGAACACGTCGCACAGCTGCGCCAGCTCGGGCAGGGTAATGTCGCACTCATCGGCCGCCAGCGCATAGGCCAGGCGAGCACCGTCCACAAACAGCGGAATCTCGCGCTTCTGGCAAACCGCGTGAATCGCCGCGAGCTCGGCCTTGGAGTACAGCGTGCCGTACTCGGTCGATAGACTCACGTACACGGCGCCCGGGAACACCGTGTGCTCGTAGCTCTCGTTTTCGTAGAACACCTGGATATAGTTCTCGAGGTCCTCGGCGTGCATCTTGCCCTCGTAGCCGGGGATGGTGAGCACCTTGTGGCCGCCAAACTCGATGGCGCCTGCCTCGTGACAGGCGACGTGGCCGGTCTCGGCAGCAACGACGCCCTCGTACGGCGCAAGCAACATGTCGATCACCGTCGCGTTGGCCTGCGTGCCGCCCACCAGAAAAAACACGTCGGCATCGGGGGCCTGACAGGCCTCGCGGATAAGTTGCTTGGCACGCTCGGTGTGCGCATCGGTACCGTAGCCGGGCTGCGGCTCCATATTGGTGTCGACAAGCGCCTGCAGCACCGCCGGATGTGCACCGTGGGAATAGTCGTTGTTAAACGCGAGCATGGCAATCCTCTCTTACCGGGTATCGGCCAGATGATTCAAACGGAGCTATTGTACGCCGTTGGGATAGGCAATACGCGCGGCAAGGCACTCAAGTGCCAGTACCAGGGCAAAACCGCAGCTCACGTCACTCAAAAAGTGCGCTCCAATCACGATGCGCCCAAAGGCGACGAGCGCCGCGATCACAGCCGCCGCCCAAAAGATCACGCGGCGACGCGAAGGTTTTTCCTTAAAGGCTGCCGCGGGAAGCCCGGCGAGCATAAGGCCGATCGCCGCGTGCGCCGTGTGTCCGCTCGCAAACGACTTAAAGCCGTCCTTGATCACGCCGGCGGCGATAAAGGCCCACTTGTCGGGGTTGCCGATCACCCACCACGGCTGAAAATTGAGCCCCGGCGTGACCTCGATCACGCGCATGCGCGGGCGCGACCATAACGGCTTAACAATGACGTTGAGGATGATGGCCTGAGCGACCCACACGGCCAGCACCATCAACGCCCAGCGCGTGAGCTCGTCGGGCTCGGTCGTGCGCGTAAAGCGATAGACGATGAGGTTGGCAGCAATGACCAGCACAAACGTCAGCACCAGCTGAACGGCAATGAGTTTGCCGCCAACCCGCAGGGACGAAACGATCTCGTAGCCAGCCAGACCAACGTTAACGAGGATGCCGAGCACGGCGAGCCACTTGCTCGTCTTGGAATCGGGTCGCGCCGAGCGCACGAGCATAACGCCCGCGATGCTCGCCGTCAGCTCGAACGGCAGCTCGCCGGCCGCCTCGATAAAGCGGCCGTACATGCTGCCGATGTTGAACAGCGCGCTCGAGATCTGATAATCGAAGAAGCTGCCCACGCCCAGACAAAGACACAGGACAACCGCGATAATGGCGACATCTTTCTTATAGATGTATCCGAACATGCTTTCCTCTCGATGGAACCAGATTGCCCAAATGGGGCGTTTGCAGCGTCGACTCGCTAGTCATCAGCACTAGCACCCAGCTGCTGCAGCAGCATGAGCGCGGCCGCCACCGGGCCGGTGCCGTCGTTGGCATCGAGGCCGCGACCCAGGCCGCTGCCCGCGCCGGCGCCCGCCTTGTAGGGCACCGACAGTTTGCGGCTCTTGGGGAAGTTCACCGCGCCATAGCGGGTCTTTAGTTCAAAGGCCACCTTCTTGGGCACGTCGACGCCCAAAAACGTGATGCGTCCACCGCTGAGCGTGACGCTCTCGAGCCCCAGGCGCTCGCCGCGAATACGGATGCGCGCGCGGTTGAACAGGTTGAGTCCCGCCAACGGCAGCTCGCCATGCGCGGCCTCGGTCTCCTCCTGCACCTCGTCGATGCTCTCCAGGTCCCCAGCAGCCGCGAGCTTGCGGTACACGAGCACGCGCTGGTCCACCGCCGGCATGTACTCCTCGGACAAGAAGTAGTCGGCCGGCAGGTTGATGCCCACGCTCGCCGCCTCCACGCCGGCATCGTCGTCGCCGCGCGCCTCGGCCACGGCCTGGCCCAGCATCTGCGTAAACAGGTCAAAGCCCACGCTCGACAGGTTACCGTGCTGCTCGGCGCCCATAAGCGAACCGGCGCCGCGGATCTCCAGGTCGCGCATGGCGATGCGCATGCCGCTGCCCAGGTCCTGGAACTCGGAAAGCGCGGTCAGGCGTGCCGCGGCCTCCTCGGTAAGCGGCAGCTCGCCGGGGAACATAAAGTACGCGTATGCCTGCGTGGCCGAGCGGCCCACGCGGCCCTTAAGCTGGTAGAGCTGTGCCAGACCCAGACGCTGCGAGTCCTCAATGATGAGCGTGTTGGCCGTTGCGTTGTCGATGCCGCTCTCCACGATGGTCGTGGCGATAAGCACGTCGATCTTCTTGGTCGCGAACTCGATCATCACGTCCTCGACCTCGCGCGGGCTCATCTTGCCGTGCGCCACGCCCACGCGCGCCTCGGGCGCGGCCTCGTGCACGCGCGCCACGGCATCGTCGATGGTCTTGACGCGGTTGGACACGTAATACACCTGACCGCCGCGACCCACCTCCAGGCGAATCGCCGCGCTCACCACGTCGGGGTCGTACTCCCCCACGTGCACGATCACGGGACGACGCCCAGTCGGCGGCGTGGTGATCAGGCTCATGTCGCGCACGCCGCTCGTGGCCATCTGCATGGTTCGCGGAATCGGCGTTGCCGAGAGCGTGAGCACGTCGATTTGCTCGCGCAGATTCTTGAGCTGCTCCTTGTGCTGCACGCCAAAGCGCTGCTCTTCGTCGATGATCACCAGGCCCAGGTTCTTGGGGTTCACGTCGGCCGAAAGCAGACGGTGCGTGCCGATGAGCACATCAATCGTGCCCTCGGCAAACGCCTTGAGCGCGCGCTTTTGCTGCGCCGGCGTGCGGAAGCGGCTGAGTACCTCGACCTCCAAGCCAAACGGGGCAAAACGCTCAAAGAATGTCTCGTAGTGCTGTTGGGCCAGAATGGTCGTGGGGCAGAGCACCATGACCTGGCGGCCGGAGTCCACGCACTTAAACGCCGCGCGCAGAGCGACCTCGGTCTTGCCGAAACCCACGTCGCCGCACAGCAGGCGATCCATGGGCTTGGGCGCCTCCATGTCGGCCTTGATGTCGGCGATGGCCTCCAGCTGGTCGCGCGTCTCGTCGTAAGGGAAGCTCTGCTCCATCTCGATCTGCTCGGGCGTGTCGGGCGGGCAGGCGATACCGGTAATCGACGAGCGGCGCGTATACAGGTCGACCAGGTCAAACGCCAGCTTTTTGGCGTTCTTGCGCGCCTTGTTGGTGGCACGCGTCCAGTCGGCGGTGTTGAGTCTGGTCAGACGCGGTTTATCGCCGTCGGGGCCAACGTAGCGCGTAATGCGGTCAACCTGCTCGAGCGGCACGTAGAGCTTGTCGCCATCGGCGTATTCCAGCAAAAAGTAGTCGCGTTCCTTGCCGCCCACTTCCTGGCGCGCGATCTCGCTAAAGAGCGCGATGCCGTGAGTGGCGTGCACCACGTAGTCGCCCGGCTTAAACGGGAACGTGATCTGCGTAATGTCCACCTTGCGGCGGCTGCGCGCGCGGTTGGCGTCCATGCGGGCGTTGAGGTCGGCGATCGAGAACACGGCCAGGTTGGCATCGGGCACCACTACGCCCTGCGGCAGGGCGGCATCGACAAAGGTTACGCGTCCGCGCGAGATGGTGGGCACGGCGGCGCCGGCGGCAGCCTGCGCGGCGCCCGCCTCGAGCGAGCGGGCGTTGAGCGCATCGGCGCGACGCTCGCGAATGGAAGCATGGGCCTCCTGGCGGGCGGCACGGTCGGCAGAATCCGCCGCTGCCACGCGCACGCGGTCGCCGATAGCGCCGGTATTTTCGGGCGCCGCGGTCAGCGACTCCTCAAAGGTAATGCCCTCGTCGCCAAAGGTAAGCTCCATCGACTCGCGCGCACCGCGGTCGGGGATGGCAAACACGCAGGCATAGCGCTTGCCCACGACCTCCTGGATGCGCGTCATAAAACGGTTGTCCGAGCCTGCGATGGCAGGCTGCTCAATCTTGAGCTCGGCCGTCACCGCACCGCCGGCACGGATGAGGCTCGCGTAGTTCAGGCGCTGCTGGGCACCAAAGTCGAGCTGTTGGGCGCGCACGTACAAGCCGTCCAGGCGATCGACCCCCGCCTCGCCGGCACGGGCCTCGATATCCTCGTAGGCGCGCAGGCAATCGTCGAACAGCGAGCGCGGCTCGGACAGCACCACGAGCGCCTTGCCGCTCACGTGCGACAGCGGGCTCACGGTCTGGCCGTACATCACCGGCAAAAAGCGGTCGAGCTCAGGCGTGACGATGCGCGCATCCACCATCTCGAGCAATGCGGCCAGTTTGCTGTCGTCCTGGCTGGCACGATAGAGCGCCACATGCATGTTGTGGACGGCCTCGTCGGTAAGCGCCAGCTCACGGCAGGGGAAGATCTCGATGCTGTCTTCGTTGCCGATGGTCTGGCCCGTTGAGCTCACCATACGGCGGATGCGATCGATCTCGTCGCCGAAAAACTCAATGCGCACGGGCGCTTTTTCCTGCGCGGGGAACACCTCGACGGTGTCGCCGTGCACACGGAACAGGCCGGGCGCGTCGGCGGCGCGGGCATTGGTGTAGCCCATGCCCACCAAGCGCTGTGGCACCTCGTCAAAAGGAATCTCCTCGCCCACCGCAAAAGTAGTGGACTCCCAGTAGCGGCTCTCGACTGGCGGCACGCAACGCAGCAGCGCACGGGCCGAGGCGACCATGATGCAGTTGTCCCCGCGCACGATGCGCCCGAGCGCCTCGCAGCGCTGGGCAACCACGGCATCGTCAGGCGCCTGCTCGCGCCACGGATAGTCCTTGCGCTCGGGAAAACGGCACACGTGCGCCAGGCCCACATAAGCAGCAAGGCTGCGCGCGGCGCGATCGGCCGCGTCCTCGCCGCTCACAATGTAGACCGTGGGGCGCGGACGGCGCGCAAACTGGGCTGCCGCCATAAGCGTGCGACCCGATTGCGACACGGCCAGCGTCACGTCCTCGCCGGCATCGAGTCCGGCCTCGACAGTCTGCAGCGCCTCGGCAGTGTAGAGCTGCGCGGCTATACGGTGAATGAGCATGCTGTTCCTCCGGCATTGCAACGCCAAAAGCCCGCCGGGGCAAGCTCGGCGGGTCGTACGTCAAAAATCATTGCCTGTCATGGTAGCGCATGGAGAGGACTCCTGCTCAAGCGTACGCCCAGCCCCGCAACAAAAACGCCAGATAGAACTGGACTCACCGGCTTCGCCAAAATTTCCCCGTCACGTCGAACGCCGCAACCACGGAAGGTGCCCCAAGAAACGGCTATTCCTCAAAAAAGCTCGCAACGTTTAAGCGGCTCGTCCACTCGCCTATGGTGTTGGCAAAACCGACGCGTGTATACACGCCCGCAAAACGGCCGCGATACAGGTACAGGCCTTCCATATTAGAAGCGGGCGCAAAACCAAGATCATCCACAAGTCCTTTGGGCGCCTCTCCTCGATGCGGCCCATCGACAAGCGTTCCGCGCAAGCAGGGAGTCTGATACTGCTGAGCATACTCCTGTACAATCGCCCCAGCGGCCGCAGCGCGAGCTAGCACCTGGGACCATTCCTGTTCCGTGACATCCAAACCAGCGACAACGCCAACCGCATTGTAGCCGCCGCACGGCTTGACGATCCATCGATCCTTTTCGACAAATCTCAACAACTGGGTGCTTTCGTCCAAAATCTCGGTATAGGGCACATGCTCCCGTACAAACGATTGCTCCTCCGAGCTCAACAAGGACTGACCGGCCCGAGACCACAAAAACGCAAATACGGTCTTAGTCGCACACGGCCACGTTCTAAAACCACCAACGATACATGCAAGCCCTTCTTGGGCAGCCTCGATTAAGGCCGAGCGTCCGTCGCACGGCTTATCCCACAGCTCGCCGGTCACCGCGCGCCGCCAAACGCAATCAATGGGACCAGCGGCATCGCACAGGCGCCTAGCACCGCCCTCTTCTTCGGCAATCCGCAGGTCGCGCACGTCCGCAAAGCGTGCGACTACACCCCGCCGCCTCATAAGGTCGACAAAATGAGCCGCATCTTCCAAGTCGATGCTTTCCGAATAGTCGACGATTGCCACCGAAGCGGGATAGATCTTTGATTGCGGTGCATGGGGTCCCTCGTCAACGCGGACCCCGTCGTCCGATCGTGCACTATCCTCGGTGCGGCGAGGATGGGCCAGCTTCCACTCTGCATAGGTCTCAAACAATGCGTCTATCCAGCTACCGCACAAATCGTACTGCCGAAAGCCGGGATGATTGGACGCAAACTCCTCAAAGGAAGGTGTCATTCGCACGGCTTGGCAGACCGCATCGGTCACTACCATTCCAGCGCTGCCATCGGTATTGAGCTCGCAAAACGTATACGACCCGGTGTCCTCGTCAAGAAAGATATCGACGCGCGCAAGGGGAATCTGGCAATCATAGCCGGCATCCATAGCGCACAGGTCAGCAAAAGCCGGATCCATGCGAAACCACGCACGCACGGACGCATCGGAGCAAAACGCCCGCGTCACCTTGTCCATGATGCCGTACATACGCTCGGCGGCCTCTTTAAGAAGCGCCGTCATGTTCTTGTCGAATATCTTTGGCGTCAGAGCCCAGGGCGCAGGATCACCATGGTAGAGCGCATGGGTTTGAGACAAGTGCTCGTCGCCTTTGCGACGACCAGGCAGGTCACCTTCGCGCTTGCGCACGATGCGCTCAAAATAATCTTCAAGCTCTCGCGTCTTCGATGTTGCCACGTTACCCTCCATTGCTCGATTTTTTGCTCATGCTACGCCAGCGCGCGCGGCTTCGGCGCGCTTGAATAGCCTTCTAAATTAGCAACACATTTTTGCATGAGGCAGCGGGAGGCAACATATACTCCAGCTCAAGCGCACGCCCAGCCCCGCAACAAAAACGCCAGACAGACGAGCCACCTGGCGCTATCAGAGTGAGCTATACGCCGAGCCTAGTCGTAGACGCCCATTTTAAGCAGCGTGAAGGTCGGGGCGCCGTCACCCTGCGCGACGCGGACCGTGCAAGTCTCGGTACGGCCCCTGGATGCGTCCGCTTGAATTGCGGCGATGAACTGATCCTTTGACAGGCCGTAGGTGCTCTCGGGGATGTCGGAAGGAAGTAACATGCCGCCAGCACTGTAGACTTCATAGGTGAGCTCGTAGATGTTGTCGCCAAGGTCCGTCGCGCCCGTAACGATGGCACACGATGGGTTGTAATTTCCCTGGCCGTATTCCTGCTTCAGGTACAGGTACCCGTCATGCGCTTCGGCCGAATCAGGAATCGCCTGCCCCTCCGGTGTTCTGTCATAAGTCATATCGGCATCGGAAAGCGTCAGGCCCGTCAAGCGGTTGAGTTCCCTATTGACCGCATCAGTCGCTATACGCTGGCTATTACCGTTGTCATAGTCGCCTTTCTCGATTCGATACGGCGCGTTGTCAATAAAATGGCACCAGATAAACTTGACCAGCTTGTATTTCTCGTCATCCGAAAGCCCATCAGTCGAATCGAAAGCACCCGCCTGATACCAGTCCAGATCGAAGTGCTCCTCCGTAAAGTTCGACAGAAACAGGTTTGCGGCGGCATAGGTTGCCTGGTCGTTGAGGTCAACCTTTACACTGCTGCCCGTCTGCTCGGGCTCATCCGCCTCGTCCTCGTCGGCGGTAGGCTTCTCCTTGGCGCTTCCCTTGTCCTTATGCTCGGCCGAACCCTCGTCGGACCCCAGCACCGTAACCTGCGATGAGCTGCCCTGCCCAAGCGGACCCAGTACGCCGGTCAGCGCCAGAGCGGCACCGCCCGCCACCAGCACGCCCACCACGCACACGCCGACAATCACCGCGCGCTTATGCGACTTCTTCTGCACGGGAGGCATCCCTGCCGCCGGCATCGGCGCGGGCTCAGCAGGCGCGGCAGCCGGAGAAGCGGCGCCCATGCGTGCCCCGCAGTTCGTGCAAAAATCGGTTCCGTCGGGCATCTCGGAGCCACACTTGGTGCAAAACATATTCGGGCATCCCCTCACAACAAACGGCATCTGTCGCCATCATATTGAGCCTTCGCGGCCCAAATGTGTTGCGCAACATTGGTCGCCGTCTTCGGGTGCCGACAAAACGTGCCGGGCCCTACCCCGTCACACGCACGCTGGGGCAAAGGTCTGCCAGCGGGCACTCGTCGCACTTGGGTTTGCGGGCGTCGCAGATTTCGCGGCCAAAGGTGATCCACTGGTGATTGACCGACTCCCAATACTCGTGCGGCAAGATCTTGAGCAGATCCTGCTCGGTCTTGAGCGGCTCTTTGGCGTGCGTCTTGGGACTCAGCATCAGGCGGTGCGCGATGCGGTTGACGTGCGTATCCACCGCGATGCCTTCCACGATGCCGTACCCCACGTTGAGCACGATGTTCGCCGTCTTGCGCCCCACGCCCGGCAGCTTGACGAGCTCCTTCATGTCGGCCGGTACCTCGCCGCCGTAGTCGGCAACGATCATCTGCGCGGCCTCCACGGCATGCTTGGCTTTGCTCTTATAGAAGCCGAGCGACTTGATGGTCTCGGCCACATCGGCCACGCTCGCCCCCGCCATGGCCTCGGGTGTGGGCCACTGGGCAAACAGCTTCGGCGTCACCTTGTTGACCTGCGCGTCGGTCGTCTGAGCCGAGAGCAGTACCGCGATCAGCAACCTAAAGGGATTCTCGTGGTCCAAGAAGCACTCGACCGGGCCATAGCGACGGTTAAGGCGCTCGCACACCTCGATGGCGCGTTCGCGTTTGGCGGCATTGGTCTCGCGTGGCATAACGACTCCTCGGCTCGGCGGCACAACAAACTACAGGCAAGATTGTCCCACGTATGGGGGCCTTAAGCCTCCAAAAATGCGCCGGTCTGGCGGCTCCACAGGCTTGCGTATTCGCCGCCCGCCTCGACGAGCTGTGCATGCGTGCCGTCCTCGACAATCTCGCCGTCGGCCAACACCACGATGCGGTCGAGCGCTGCCACGGTGGACAGGCGATGTGCCACCACAATGGAGGTGCGGCCGCGCATCAGGTTCTCGAGCGCCTCCTGCACCAGCGCCTCGGACTCGCTGTCCAAGGCAGACGTCGCCTCGTCGAGCACCAGGATCGGCGCATCGGTCAAAATAGCGCGGGCAATGGCCACGCGCTGGCGCTGGCCACCCGAAAGCTTAACGCCGCGCTCGCCCACCATGGTGTCAAAGCCATGGGGCAGGCGATCGATAAACTCAGTCGCGTTGGCCAGGCGCGCAGCCTCGCGAATCTGCTCGTCAGTGGCGTCGGGGCGGCCGTAGGCGATATTCTCGCAAATGGAGCGGTGGAACAGCAGCGCCTCCTGCGGCACGTAGGCAACCTGGCGACGCAGGCTCTGCTGCGTGCAGCGCGAGACATCCTGGCCGTCCACGAGCACGCGACCGCCCTGTACGTCGTCCAGGCGCAGCAACAGCTTGGTGAGCGTCGTCTTGCCCGAGCCCGATTTGCCCACCAGGCCCACGCGCTGGCCCGCCGCCACATGGAGCGTCAGGTCGTTGAACACGCTCTCGCCCGCCGCGGCATCACGGTATGCAAAGCTCAAGTGCTCAAAATCAATCGCGCCCTCGCCCACCTTGAGCTCGGGGGCGTTCTCGTCGTCTGCCACCAGACACGGCTCGTCCAGCACGCGCGTCATCTCGGCCGCATCGCCCAGCGCGCGGTTGATGCGCTGCATCATGGAGCTCACGTAGTTCAGACGCATGGTGAGGTTGTACGTATAGGTAAAGATCATGACGAGCGCGCCGGCAGAGATGCCAAACCACGCGTTGCCGCCCGCGACGAACACACTCACCACGGCCATGGTGATAACGATAAGGCCCGAGGTCGTAAAGTTGCGTTGCATCATGGCGTGCATCGATACCGTTTCGGCATCGCGCGCAGCGCGGTCGGCGGCATCGAACAGGTCGCGCTCAAAGTCCTCGCGCCCACAGGTCTTGACGGCCAGGATATTCGTGACCGCATCGGACAGCACGCCCGACAGCTTGTTCTGCGCGGCGGACGTCGCGGCCGAAAGCGGCATGATGCGCTTGTACATAAGCCAGACAAACGCGATGTAGACGACCATGATGCCCACCAGGATCACGGTAAACGTCGGCACCACCGGGGCGAGTGCTGCCACCGTGCAGACAACCGAGGTGATAGTGGGAATGAGCGAATACACCGTCACGTCCACCAGCCCCGTGTAGCCGCTCATAAAACGGCTCGTCTGGCTCACAAGCGATCCGCCAAAACGGCTGGTGTGGAATGTCATGGATTGATTGGAGAGCGTGTCGAAGCACAGGCGTGCCAGGTGATAGTTGCCCGCAATCTCGAGCTTGTAGACGGTGTAGTCCTGCAGCTTGGAGAGGATTTGGCCCACTAGGTTAACGAGCACGAGTGCCAGAATGTAGGGACCAAAGACCTCAAACACCTGGTCGCCCGCCACGGGGCCGGCCTGGACGCGGTCGACGATAAGGGCCATCACGTAGGTGTTGGCAAACGTAAGCAAAAAGATATAGCCCGCCGACGAGAACACCGAGAGAAAAACAATCAACGGCTGTGTGCGCGTGACGTCCCAAAAACGCTGCAGCGTGCGACGTACGGTGGAGCGTTTGAGCGGACTGGTGCTTCTCTGAGACATGGGCTTCCTTTCGCGTCTGATAGGGCGAAACGCCATTGTTGCACATTGAAGCGCACTTCAGGCAAGCACAATGCGAGAAGCAGCGGGGCGCCCGCGTCTTTACGCCGGCGCCCCGCCGTCAGATGCAGCTAGTCCTCATCTTTTTGGTCTGCGAGCAGGCCTGCGGACTCCAAGCCCAAAATCGCGTCGGCCTCCCGCGCGTCTTCCAGCGCATCGATGTCCTTGAGCTTGCGCTCCATAACGTTAGTGCGCGTGGTGATAATGCCCTCGACCGTCTTGCCCGCGGTCTCGATCTGCTGCTGCGCGCGACGCAGCGCCGCCTGATAGCGCGGCAGCTCAGCCTTGACGGCGGAAAGCACGCGCAGCACGTCGTCGGTACGTTTTTGCAGCCTAAACGTCTGATAGCTCATCTGCAGGCTGTTGAGGATGGCAGCCATGGTGCTGGGGCCGGCAACGTTGACGTGATAGTCGCGGCCCAGGGTCTCGATAAGCCCGGGGCGGCTGACGACCTCAGCATACAGGCCCTCAAACGGCACAAACATAATGCCAAAGTTGGTGGTCGCGGGCACGCTCAGATACTTTTCGCAGATGTCCTTTGCCTCGCGCTTCACCATCGCATCGAGCATCTTGCGCGCAGCGGCAACAGCCTCAGCGTCACCCGACTCTTGTGCGTCAAGCAGATGCTCGTACGCGTCGCCCGGGAATTTGGAGTCGATTGGCAGCAGCACGGGATCGCCCTCGTCTACCGGCAGCTTGACGGCAAACTCAACACGCTCCGAGGCGCCAGGCTTGGTGGCAACGTTTTCCAGATACTGGTCGGGCGTAAGGATGTCCGCCAGGATCGCGCCCAACTGCACCTCGCCCAAAATGCCGCGCGCCTTAACATTGCCCAGCACGCGCTTAAGGTCGCCCACGCCGGTGGCGATAGATTGCATGTCACCCAGGCCCTTGTACACGGCCTCGAGCTGGTCGCTCACCTGCTTAAACGATGCAGACAGACGGTCGTTGAGCGTACGGGAGAGCTTCTCGTCCACCGTCGCGCGCATCTGGTCGAGCTGCACGTTGTTGTCTTTGCGGATGGCGTCCAGCTGGGCATCGACCGTCTCGCGCACCTTGTCCAGGCGGTGCTCGATGCCCTCGCGGTTGGCGCCAAGCTGTTGGGCCGTCTCACGGCGCAGGTCATCCATACGGTCGCCAGCCTGCGAGAACTCACGCGCGATGGTCAGGTAGCGCTGCTGCTCCACGGCGGCGTCGGTCGTCTGCTGCTGTGCGATGGCGTTTGCCGTGCGGCGGGTTTCTGCCAGCGCGACGTTGAGGGCATCAAGCGTGCTGTTGGCCTGCTCGAGCGCCGCCAGCGTCTCCGCACCGCTATCGCCGCGCTCCCGCAGCTCGGCGCGAAGGCTCTTAAGCTGCAGGGCACAAGCCACGGCAACCCCCACCGCCACCAAGGCAATCACAACAAGCGCAATATCAATAGCAGACATAGATTCCGCCCAACAAACCCAATCGATTATCAATCAAAACTGCGATCAATCTTACCCCGCCACACGCACCGGGCGCTCCACGGCAGTCAGGCAAGTGGATTTTGGGCCACAGGCGTCAAAACGCTAGCTCTCCCAGCCGGCGCGGATGGTTGTTATGACGTCGCCTAGGCGCTGGCCGAGAGCTGCCAAGTGCTGAAGCACCTCATTGGGTGAGGCGCCGTTGAGAATGCACGTGAAGGCATATGAGGCCAAGAAGATTGCTGCGAGTCCCAACGGGATCAGCACAATCATCGCTAACGTGCGCAGGCGCTGGCCCACGCGGCGGTGACGTGTGCGGCGCTTGTCGAACGCAAGCTCCTGCGCATATGAATCTTGTTGTACGGAATAGTTCTCTGGCGCCGATCTGCCCGCAGGCGAAACCGCAGGCGTGGCATTTTGCGCAGGGGGCTGGGCGGTTACCCCTTGCATTTGCATCTCCATGAGCCGTTGCTGCTGACGCAACATGCGCTCAGCTTGTTGCTGCGGAGTCTCAAGAAACAGATCCATGCTGGCCTCCAAAATCGGAGCATTCGACGCTTACGATCAGCATCCCGCACCGCCAAGACCACGGCAACGCAATCCGTAGCAATAGCTGCGAAGTTTCTTGTTGACAAAAGCTGTCGAAAACCTCAACAACTCCGTTACCAGCACTTTCTCTGAGCTTTTTTATCGAATGATCTTTTACCCTTCCACCAACCCGCCAACTAACCAAAAGCTGGCCAAAAGCTTGACGGAAATTGTGAAGACCGGGACCCCACACAAAAAGTGCCGCCCCAAAGGGGCGGCACACAAACTCATTATCAGCTTTTCTGTAACGAGCATGCGACGACTCAACGCCGGAGCGCAGGGCGGGGAAACCTTTGCCTCGCGCGACCCTGCGAAGCCGTGAGCGAGAGGGAAAGGTTTCCCC